>NZ_JANINM010000386.1 GCF_024509055.1 Mesorhizobium sp.
ACACCGGCGGCTTCATGCCGAGGCCGACGCCGGGTGGCGTGCCGGTGGAGATGATGTCGCCGGGATGCAGCGACATGAACTGGCTGAGATAGGAGACCAGATACTTCACGCCATAGACCATGGTCTTGGTGGAGCCGTTCTGCATGGTCTTGCCGTTGACGGTCAGCCACATTTTCAGGTTCTGCGGGTCGACGATCTCATCCTTGGTGACCAGCCATGGGCCGATCGGGCCGAACGTGTCGCAGGACTTGCCCTTGGTCCACTGGCCCTGGCGCTCGGTCTGGAAGCCGCGCTCGGACACGTCGTGGGCGACGCAATAGCCGGCGACATAATCCAGCGCCTCGTCCTCCGAGACATATTTGGCGGTCTTGCCGATGACGACGCCGAGCTCGACTTCCCAGTCGGTCTTGACCGAGCCGCGCGGGATCAGCACGTCATCATCCGGGCCGACGATCGCCGAGCTTGCCTTCATGAAGATGATCGGCTCCGACGGCACGGTCGCGCCGGTTTCGGCGGCGTGGTCGGAGTAGTTGAGGCCGATGCAGATGAATTTTCCCGTGCCGGCGACGCAAGCGCCCATGCGCGGCTTGCCGGAGACCACCGGCAGCGATTTCGGATCGAGCTTCGAAAGCATCTCCAGCGAGGCCGGGTGGAGCGCAGTGCCCGCGATGTCGGCGACATGAGCCGAAAGGTCGCGGATCGTCCCGTCAGCATCGAGCAGGCCGGGTCGTTCGCTTCCCGCCTCGCCGTAACGCAGCAACTTCATCTTTGTTCTCCACCTTGCGGCCAGCGGCCGTTTTGCAATCTCTTCGCCCGGGCGACGACTGATTTCGAAGCTGGGCGGACCGTAGCCATCGAGCCCATCCCCGGCAAGTCTGGGCGGGCTACCGATCGACCAGGTGTCAGACCGACCAACCCCCGTCGATATTGTAAGCTTGCCCTGAAGTGTACGTCGCGCCGGCCAGATAGATGGCGAGGTCGGCGATCTCCTCGGGCGTGCCCAGGCGCCCCATGGGCTGGCGGGCGATGAAGGCCGCGCGCGCGGCTTCGTAGTCGCCCTGCGCATGCATGCGGTCCTGCAGCGACGGGCTTTCGACGGTGCCGGGGCAAATGGCGTTGCAGCGGATACCCTTGGTAACGTAATCGGCGGCGACCGCCTTGGTGAGGCCGACGACCGCCGCCTTGGTCAGGCCATAGACGAAGCGGTTCGGAACGCCTTTCTGCGAGCTTGCCAGCGAGGCCATGTTGATGATCGAACCATCGCCGCGCTCCAGCATGCCGGGCAGAACGGCGCGGATGGTGCGGATCATCGAACGGACATTGAGGTTCAATGCGAAATCGAGATCCTCATCCTTCATTTCGAGGATCGATCCGGAATGGACGAAGCCGGCGCAGTTGAACAGCACGTCGACCGGGCCGATTTCGGCAAAGGCGGCGCTAACGGCAGCGTCGCTCAGGACATCGAGCTTGCGCGTCCTGATGCCCTGCGTCTTGCCTAGCTCGGCGAGCAGCGGCTCGTTGATGTCGGTGGCATGAACGGTGGCGCCGGCCTTGGCGAAGGCCAGCGCACTCGCCCGTCCGATGCCTTGCGCCGCCGCGGTGACGACGACCACCTTGCCTGCCAGATCCGCCATTCTTCTCTCCTCGCCTGCCGGTTCGTCCGCCTTTATCGAGCGTCCGCTGCCGCGTCGTGTGCCACACGGCCACCATCATGCGGCCTATACCGCAGGCTTCACAGATAAAGATGTTTTTTCTCGTTAAAGAGCAGACACGCGAGCGTCAAGCCCGAATGCGATCACCTTCGCGACAATGTCTCAAGTGGCTCCCGGTGTCGCCCGGGGGCCGCCGCGCTCAGCCGAAGCGCTTTAGTCGCCGTACGGCACCCACACATTCTTGACCTCGATGGCCCGGCGCAGGAACGCCTCCCCGGCGGCTTCGCTCGACGCCCAATCGAGGGTGCGTCCGTTGCCGGACCAGACGCGCTTGAGATTGCCGATGGAGTCGGCCTCAGCCTTGGCGCAGGTGTCGGCATCGGCGAACACCCAGAGCCCGTCGACGTCGTCATGCTTGGCCAGCACGCCGGCAAGCTCGGCGCTGCGGCCTGTAACGATGTTGATGGCGCCGGCTGGAATGTCGGAATACTCGATGACCTGATAGAGATCGGTGGCTAAAAGCGGATGGCGCTCGGACGGAACGGCCACCACGGTATTGCCCATTGCGAGCGCCGGAGCCATCAATGAAACGAAGCCAAGCAACGGCTGGTTGTCCGGCGCAACGATGCCGACGACGCCCACGGGTTCATGCAGCGCCAGCGTCACGACGCGCGCCGGCGGCTGATGGACGCGGCCCTCGAACTTGTCGGCAAGGCCGGCATAGAGGAACAGCCGCTCGATCGACTGCTCGACCTCATCGCGCGCGGCTTTGGCGGTCACGCCGGTGAGTTGCATGAGGCGCGCGGCGAACTCATCGGCGCGGCCGGACAGGTTTTCAGCGAAATAGTAGAGCACCTGGCTGCGGTTATAGGCCGTGGCATCCGGCCAGGCCTTGCAGGCGCGCGCGGCGGCGACGGCGTCGCGGATATCCTTGCGGCTGCCGAGGCCTACCTCGCCAGCAAGCTTGCCCTTGGCGGTCACAATGCCAAGCGAGTAGTTGCCGTCCGGGCGTACCTGCTTGCCGCCGATGAACAGCTTTGCCGTGCGGTCGATCGCCATGCCATCAGCCTGCTCGACCGGCTGGGCCGAGCCGGCCACCGCCGGCTTGATGACCGCGCCGACGGGGAGCTTCGCCGCGAGATATTCGAACATCCCTTCGCGGCCGCCCTCGCGGCCGAAGCCGCTTTCGCGGTAGCCGCCGAAGCCGCAGGCGGCGTCGAACATGTTGGTGCCGTTGACCCAGACCACACCGGCCTTCAATTGCGGCGCGACATGCAGAGCGAGATTGACGTTCTCGCTCCATACCGAGGCGGCAAGGCCGTAACGCGTGTTGTTGGCAAGCTCTATCGCTTCCTCCGTGTTACGGAAGCTCATCGTCGCCAGGACCGGTCCGAACACCTCCTCCTGCGCCAAGATGTTCGCCGGCGAAACACCCGTCGCAAGCGTCGGCAGATGGTAATAGCCCGTGGTCGGCAGGGTAGCGTCCGGCTGCCAGCATGTAGCGCCCTGTTTGGCGCCTTCGGCGATCAGGCCCCTCACCCGATCGAGCTGCGTCAAGTCGACCAGCGGGCCGATGTCGGTGTTCTTGTCGAGCGGGCTGCCGACGCGCAGCCGGCTCATCCTCGCCTTGACCTTGGCGATGAAAGCTTCGGCGATACCTTCCTGCACCAGGAGCCGCGAGCCGGCGCAGCAGACCTGGCCCTGGTTGAACCAGATGCCATCGACGAGGCCTTCGACCGCGCTGTCGAGATCGGCATCCTCGAAGACGATGAAGGCCGACTTGCCGCCGAGCTCCAGCGAAAGCTTCTTGCCCGACCCAGCGGTCGCCTTGCGGATGATCTTGCCAACTTCGGAGGAGCCGGTGAAGGCGATCTTCTGGACGCCCGCATGGTTGACAATGGCAGCCCCCGCCTCAGGCCCGCCCTGGACGATGTTGACGACGCCTTTCGGCACACCGGCGCGCTCGCAGATCTCGGCGAACAGGATGGCGGTGAGCGGCGTGAATTCGGCCGGCTTCAGCACAACCGTGCAGCCGGCGGCAAGCGCGGGCGCAATCTTCCAGGCCAGCATCAGCAGCGGGAAATTCCACGGAATGACCTGGCCGACGACGCCGACCGGTCTGTGGTCGGGAAAATCCTTCTCCAGCGACTGCGCCCAGCCGGCATGATGGATGAAATGACGGATCGCCAGCGGCACGTCGATGTCGCGGCTTTCACGGATCGGCTTGCCGTTGTCGATCGATTCGAGCACCGCGAACAGGCGCTGGTGGCGCTGCATGGCGCGCCCGATGGCGTAGAGCACTTTCGCTCTGCCGTAGCCGGAACTGGCGCTCCACTTGGGCAGCGCCTTGGCGGCCGCGGCAACCGCGGCGTCGATGTCGGCGGCGCCGGCATCCGAGATTTTGGCGAGCAGCTTGCCGGAGGACGGTTCGCTGGTTTCAAAAGTCTTGCCGCTCGCCGCCGCCTTCCAGGCGCCGTCAATGAACAGAGCCTTGGAGAAATCGCGACCGGCCAGCCAGGCATCGGCCTCGTTGCGGGCTTCGGGCGCCGGACCGTATTCCATGGCGTGATAGCGTTCGAGGATGTTCATGGAACACTCCTTTGGAAAAGGATTTCTTCTGCTTTGGGCCCAGCCGGACCTACGCCATCGCGTGGCGATGGTTGGCCGAATAGTGGCCGGTCAAATGATGCTCGAGTTGGCGTTCGATGTCGGTGAGCAGGCTGGAGGCGCCGAAGCGGAACAATGTCGGCTCGAGCCACGGCCGGCCGAGTTCTTCCTTCATGAGCACCAGCCAGTCGAGCGAGGCCTTGGCGGTGGAAATGCCGCCGGCCGGCTTGAAGCCGATCAAATAGCCCGTCTCCTCGAAATAGGCGCGGATGGCGCGTACCATGGCGAGGCCGACGGGAAGCGTGGCGTTGACGCTTTCCTTGCCGGTCGAGGTCTTGATGAAATCGGCGCCCGCCATCATCGCCACCATCGAGGCAAGCATGACATTGCGCAACGTGGCGAGGTCGCCGGTGCCGAGGATCACCTTGAGGTGGGCATCGCCGCAGGCGGCGCGCATGGCGACGATCTCGTTGAACAGCTCGCGCCACTTGGCGCCATAGACCAGGCCGCGCGGGATGACGACATCGATCTCGTCGGCGCCGTCGCGGACCGAAGCTTCGATCTCCTGCAAACGGGTCGAGAGCGGCGCAAGGCCGTGCGGAAAAGCGGTAGACACGGCGGCGACATGAATGCCGGTGCCGCGCACGGCGTCGACCGCGGTGGCGACGAAGGGATGATAGACGCAGACCGCCGCCGGGCGGATGGTTTCCCCGGCGATGCCCAGGCCTTCAACGATGTCCCTGCGCAGCGGGTTGATCGCCTTGGCGCAGAGCCGGCGCACGCGCTCGTCGGTGTCGTTGGAGTTGAGCGTGGTGAGGTCCATGCAGGCAATGGCGCGCAAGAGCCAGGCTGCCTGGTTGTCGGCCTTGATCGAGCGCCGCTTGGTGAGCGTGGCGACGCGACGCTCCAGTGCCGAGCGGTTGACGCTGCGCACCGATTCGAGGAAGCCGAGATCGAGCTTCATGCCCGGATTGCGGGCAATGCCGTGGTCCGAAGGCACCGGCGTGTTGGCGGCGGCGCGCGCCGGCAGGGGCATAACCTTGGATGCGCCGGCGCCTGCGCCGGCCTCGCGGATCGTGCTGCTCATCTGCTGCCCTTTCTCATTCGGGCGATACTTACACGATCGTCGGTATCGAAGCCACTCGCCTGTGGCAGCCGGCTTTCGACCTACTCGGCCGCCAGCTTGCGCCGGGGCTCGGCGACTTCAACCTCCGCATGCGCGGGCTCGGCGTCGTCCTGCCGATGTTTCCCGAACGAGGTGAGCCAATGCGAAAGATCGTCGAGGTAGAGATAGATCACCGGCGTGGTGAAGAGCGTCAGGGCTTGGCTGACAAGAAGCCCGCCGAACATCGTGTAGCCCAGCGGCTGGCGGATCTCCGACCCGGTGCCGTTCTCGAGCATCAGCGGCAGCGCTCCCAGCATGGTCACCATGGTGGTCATCATGATGGGCCGGAACCGCATCAGGCAGGCCTGGCGGATCGACTCCAGGGAACTGAGGTCCTCGCCCCTTTCGGCCGCGATGGCGAAGTCGACCATCATGATGCCGTTCTTCTTCACGATGCCGATGAGCAGGATGACGCCGATCAGGCCGATCAGGTTGAACTCCATGTGGAAGAGCAGCAGCGTGCCGAAGGCGCCGAGCCCGGCCGAGGGCAACGTTGATAGAATCGTCAATGGATGGATGTAGCTCTCGTAGAGGATGCCGAGGATCAGGTAGACCACGACCAGAGCACCCAGGATGAGCAGCGGCACCGAAGACAGCGACTGCTCGAACGCCTGCGCCGTTCCGGTGTACATGGTCTGGATCGTCGCCGGCAGCCTCATCTCGGCCGCGGCCTTGTCGATCGCGGCGGTGGCCTGGCCCAACGCCACGTTGGGCGCCAGGTTGAAGCTGATCGTCACGGAGGGGAACTGGCCTTCGTGGTTGATTATCAGCGGCTGTACCGGCGCCGTCGTCCACTTGGCGATGGCCGAGAGCGGCACCTGCGAGCCGCTCGACGTCGTCATATAGATCTGGTTGAGCGCCTTGAGGTCGCCACGCAGCGACGGCAGCACCTCCATGATCACGTTATAGGTCGAAAGCTGGGTGAAATACTGCGCGATCTGGCGCTGTCCGAAGGCGTCGTTGAGCGTGTTGTCGACGTCGTTGGCGGTCAGGCCGTAGCGAGCGGCCTGGTCGCGATCGACCTGCAGCGTCAGCGTCGTGCCTGAACTCATCTGGTCGGTCGTGACGGCCGTCAATTGGGGCAGCCGTTGCAAGGCGCTCAACAGCTTGGGCGCCCATTGGTCGAGCGCCTCGACATCGGCGCTTTCCAGCACATACTGATATTGCGAGGCGGACAGCTTGCCGCCGACGCGCACATCCTGCGAGGCCTGCATGACCAGGCGCGCGCCCTGCACGACCGAAAGCTTCGGCTGGAGCCGTCGGATCACCTGGTCTGCCGAGGCGTCGCGCTCGTCCCGCGGCTTCAGCTGGATGAACATTCGACCGGTGTTCTGGGTATTCCCACCACCGCCGGCCGCCGCGGCGAAATGCGCGACCGCCGGGTCCTTTATCACGATCTCGGCGAACTGCCTCATGTAGGACTGCATCTGAGGGGCGGAAACATCCTGCCCGGCGAGCGCCTGCCCATAGAGCATGCCGGTGTCCTGCTGCGGGAAGAACCCGCTCGGGACGATGGTGAAGAGATAGCCGGTCAGCACCACGCAGGCCACGAACACAAGCAAGGTGATGAAGCGGTGCCGCAGCGCCCGGTCGAGGCCACGCTCGTAGGCCTTCAGCATTGCGTCGAAAAAGCGCTCGCTCCACTGGTAGAGCTTGCCGTGGTGCTCTTCGGCGGCGGGCTTGATGAAGCGCGACGCCAGCATCGGCGTAAGCGTCAGCGAGACCACCGCCGAGACCAGGATGGTCATGGCCAGGGTCATCGCGAACTCCTTGAACAGGCGGCCGATGATGCCGCTCATCAGGAGCAACGGTATCAGCACCGCCACCAGCGAGATGCTGATCGAGATAATGGTGAAGCCGATCTCGCTGGAGCCGATGGTCGCGGCATCCATCGGCTTCTCGCTGCGCTCGATGTGGCGCACGATGTTCTCCAGCATGACGATGGCATCGTCGACGACGAAGCCCACCGAGATCGTCAGCGCCATCAGCGACAGGTTGTCGATGCTGTATCCGGCAAACCACATCAGCGCGCAGGCGCCGAAAAGGGCAAGCGGCACGGTGAAGGCGGGGATGGCCGTCGCCCAGACATTGCGCAGGAAGAGAAAGATCACCATCACGACGAGCCCGATAGTGAGCATCAGCGTGAACTGGACGTCGGCCACCGAAGCGCGGATGGTCTGGGTCCGGTCGGAAAGCACCTGAACCTTCAGCGAAGCCGGCAAGGACGCGGTCAGCATCGGCAGCTCGGCCTTGATCTTGTCGACCGTGTCGATGATGTTGGCGCCGGGCTCCTTGAAGATGATGAGAACGACCCCGCGTGTCGTGTCGGCCCACGCCGCCTGGGTATAGTCCTGCGCCGCGAGCACCGCTTGCCCGACATCCTTGACCCGCACCGGCGCCCCGTCGCGATAGGCAACGATAGCATTGTTCCAGTCGCTGGCCGCGGTCATCTGGTCGTTGGAGAAGATGGTGAAAGCCCGCACCTCTCCCTCGATGTTGCCCTTGGGCAAGTCCACGGTATTGTTCGACAATGGGGTGCGCAGGGCTTCCAGCGACAGGCCCCTTGCGGCGAGCTTGGCCGGGTCGAGCTGGACGCGGATCGACGGTGTCTGCTGGCCGCCGACCAGCACCTGGGCAACGCCGTTCACATGGCTGATCACTTGGGCGAGCTTGGTGTAGGTGTCATCGCTCACCGTCGTCAGCGGCAAGTCGGTCGAGGTCACCCCGATCACCATGATCGGGGAATCGGTGGGATTGACCTCCCGGTACGTCGGAGGGTTGGGCAAGGTCTTCGGCAGTTGGCCGCCGGCCGCGTTGATCGCCGACTGCACCAGCCCGGCTGCCGCCGCGATGTCGACACTGAGATCGAACTGCAGCGTGATCTGGCTTGAGCCGGACAGGCTGCTCGACGTCATTTCGGCAATGCCTGGGATCTGCGCGAACTGCGTCTCGAGAGGCTGTGTCACCGACGATGCCATGGTGATCGGGTCGGCGCCCGGCAGGTTGGTGGACACCTGGATCGTCGGAAAGTCGACGCGCGGCATCGGCGCGACCGGCAGGTTGAAATAGGCAACCAGGCCGACAAACAGAACTCCCACCATCAACAACGAAGTGGCGATGGGATAGCGGATGAAAGGCGCGGAAACGCCGGTAGCTGCCATCAGCTTGCTCCGTTCGGCTGCGCTCCACCGGCAGGCCCCGGTGCGCCCGAAAACGGCTGGGCATCGACGCTCGTACCGTCGACAAGCCGATACTGGCCGGTGGCCACGACGCGTTGGCCAGGGCTCAAGCCGTCGGTGACGACGGTGTTGCCGCCATCCGAGGGGCCTGTTTTGATCGTTTGACGATGGGCCTTGCCGTCATCGCCAACAACATAGGCGAAGAGCCCGTCTGGGCCGTGCTGGACGGCTTCGTCGGGCACTACGATCGCTCCGGCGATCATGCCGACGCGCATTCGCGTGTTGACTGAGAGGCCCGGCCACAGCGCCTGATCCTGATTTGGAAAGGAGGCCTTGAGCGAAATCGTGCCGGAAGCCTGGTCGACCTGGTTCTGCACCGCATCCAGCGTTCCGCTTGCCAGAACGGTTTTCAGATCCGCGTTCAACACATCGATCGAAACCGGGCCGGCCGCGAAAGTCTTGTTGATGGTCGGGACCTGTTCCTGGGACTGCGTGAACGACACGTAGATCGGCTGGAGCTGCACCACGGTGAAGAGGCCGGAGCTTTGGTCGGCCTGCACGATGTTTCCCGGATCGATGGTCCGGAAGCTCGTCTTGCCGGCCAGCGGCGAAGTGATCTTTGTATAATCGAGGTTCAGCTGAGCCGCCTCGATGGCGGCCTTGTCGCCTTCGATCTGCGCGGCGGTGGTGTTGACCACGGCTTGCTGGTTATCGACATCCTGCTGGGTCTCGAAGGTCTTCTGCAGGAGCGTGGAAAGCCGCTTGAGGACGACCTCAGCGTTCTTCAGCGTCGCTTCGTCCTGCGCCTGCTTGGCTTTGGCCTGGTCGAGCGCCGCCTGGTACGGGGCGGGGTCGATCTCAGCGAGCAGGTCGCCCTGTTTGACCATCTGGCCCTGCTTGACCGGGACCTGGGTGACGACGCCGGTGACGCGGCTCGATACGGTGACGCTGTTCAGCGGCGTGACCGTTCCAAGGCCATAGAGGTAGAGCGGGAAATCGGCCTTCTGCACGGCGGCCACGGTGACCGGGACCTTCGGCGCCGGTTGCGCCGACTTGGCAGCCTCGGCGGCTTTCGCCTTTCCGTCGGCGTAGTAGTGCCATACGCCATAGCCGCCCGCCAACAAGAGCAATGCGGCCAGCATGACGAGGCCCGGCGAGCGCCGGCGCTGTTTCCGCCCGGTCGAGCCATGCTGTGTCGTACGAACCGTCATGCCGCCCAACTCGCTGACAAAAAATGTCGAGCCTTTTCAACGGTCGGAAGCTGCGATCGGCCAAGTCTCGACCGGCGGACAATAAAGCAGATGGCCGCGGCGATCAGGTTACAATTCAGTCATGTAGCGCCGGCGCGTTCAAGGATGCGTGAGGTGTACGCTGATTGCGCATTCGCGAAAAAGTTGCATTTCGCCCTGCCCCGGCCACGATTCGGCCAGGAATTCGCGGCGTGCCGGCACTCATGGCCCGGTTGACACAGGAGAGATCTCTGTCGCCTCGCCGATGCTGTTCATCGTTTCATGGAAACGCCACTGCCGGCGAGGCGCCTTAGCCGACGAAGGCGCGCTCGACGACGAAGCTCGCCGGATGGCTGAGCGAGCCTTCCTGGAAACCCAGGGTCTCGGCCAGTTCCTTGACGTCCTTCAGCATATGCATCGAGCCGCAGATCATGATGCGGTCGGTCTCGGGATTGAGCTTTTCGAGGCCGAGATCGGAGTAGAATTTGCCCGAGCCGATCAGCGCGGTGATGCGGCCCATGCGCGCGGATTCCTCACGCGTCGTCGAGTTGTAGAGCGTCACGCGGCCAGCGGTCAGTTCGCCGATCAACGGATCGCTCTCGAGCGCGGCCACCAGTTCCTGGCCGTAGGTGAGCTCCGCATTGTCGCGGCAGGTGTGAGTGAGGATCACCTGGTCGAACTTCTCGTAGGTGTCGGGATCGCGCAGCAGGCTGGCGAAAGGCGCGATGCCGGTGCCCGTCGAGATCATGAACACGCGCTTGGCGGGCGTCAGGGCGTCGAGCACCAGCGTACCCGTCGACTTCTGGCGCATGATGACGGTGTCACCGACCTGGATCTTCTGCAGCTCCGAGGTCAGCGGACCGTCCGGCACCTTGATCGAGAAGAATTCGAGCTCGTCGTCCCAGGCCGGGCTTGCGACGGAATAGGCGCGGAAGACCGGCTTCTCGGCATTGGGCAGGCCGATCATGACGAACTCGCCGGAGCGGAAACGCAGCGACTGCGGCCGGGTAATGCGGAACGAGAACAACCGGTCGGTATAATGCTTCACCGAAACCACCGTCTCGGCATAGACGTTGGTCGGGATCGGGAACTGCAGCGGCTTTACGCCGGCAATGTTCAACGCGGATGTCGTGTTCATCAAACCCAACTTTCCGGCCCCAGACAGACACGCTGGCGCCAAACTTTCTCCTGCGCGCCCGAACGGTCAGGTTCCGGCGTGCTGCTCGCACACTGCCAAGCGGTAAGCTCTTGTGTCCGGAATTTATTAGTATACAAATGATATTCAGGTCAAGATGGCAGCGTAAAACGCCTTTCCAAACCGAGGCATATCCGTAGTCCTGGCATTTCGGGTTTCGACAATGAATGAGAAATTTTCGGCGTCGACGGGAAGCGTCGTCGCGGGCATCGACGTCGGCGGAACCTTCACCGACCTGCTCCTGATCGACGGCAAGGCGGGCGGAAAAGTCCACATAGCCAAGACTCCAACGACGGTGGAAAATCAGGCCTTTGGCGTAGTCGCCGCACTCGGCGCGACCGGCTTCCCGGTCGACGGCATCGACCTCATCGTGCATGGCACGACCACAACCACCAACGCTGTTCTGGAACGCCGGCTGGCGCGGACAGGCATGATCACCACGCGCGGCTTTCGCGACGTGATCGAGCTTGGCCGGCGCACGAGGCCGCAGGCCTATGGCATGACGGGCACCTTCGTGCCGGTCATTCCGCGCGATCTCAGGCTTGAAGTGTCGGAGCGGGTCGAGGCCTCGGGCGCCGTGCGCGCTCCGCTCGATGAAGCGGAAATGCGTGACGCGGTGAAACGGCTGCTCGACGCCGGCTGCGAGTCCATCGTCATCCATTTCCTGCACTCCTACGCCAACCCGGCGCACGAGCGCCGAGCGGCCGAGATCGCGGCTGAACTCTGGCCGAACGGCCACATCACCACCGGGCACGCGCTGCTTTCGGAGGCGCGCGAGTTCGAGCGCGGCGTGACCGCGGCGGTCAATGCCTCGGTGCAACCAATCCTCGAGCGCTATGTCGAGCGACTGCGCAAGGAGCTTGGCGCCAAGGGCTATGCGCGCGACTTCCTGATCATGAACGGCAATGGCGGGATGATCTCGGCCCGTTTCGTCACGCTGGAATCGGCAAAGACCGTGATGTCCGGCCCTGCCTCCGGCGTGATTGCCGCCGCCTACACCGGAAGGCGCGCCGGCTTCGGCAACCTGGTCACCTACGACATGGGCGGCACCTCGACCGACGTGGCGCTGATCCGCAATGCCGAGCCCGCCGTGTCGAACGAGATCGAGATCGAGTATGCGATGCCGATCCATGTGCCGATGGTGGCGGTGCATACGGTGGGCGCCGGCGGCGGCTCCATCGCGCGCGTCGATGCGGCCGGGCTTATCCAGATCGGTCCGGAAAGCGCCGGCGCCAATCCGGGCCCGATCTGCTACGGCCGTGGTGGCACCGAGCCGACCATCACCGACGCCAATCTGGTGCTCGGGCGGCTGGCGCCGAAGAAGCTGCTCGCCGTCGACAATCCGGTCACGGTCGAGCGCGTCACAGGCATATTCGAGGATAGGATCGGCAAACGCACCGGGCTCTCCGGCGTCGAGGCGGCGGGTGCGATCCTGAGGCTCGGCAACATGAAGATGGCCGGCGCCATCCGCATGGTGTCGGTGTCGCGCGGCCACGACCCGCGGGATTTCGCGCTGTTCGCCTTCGGCGGCGCCGGGCCGCTGCACGCAACGGCGCTGGCCCGCGAGCTCGGCCTGCCCCGGGTGCTGGTGCCGGCGCGCCCCGGCATCACCAATGCGCTTGGCTGCGTCGTCGCGGACCTGCGGCACGACTTCGTCAACACGATCAACCAGCCGGTCAAGCTGCTCGATGAAGCTTTGCTTCACGAGGTATTGGAACGGCACCGAAACGAAGGCGAAGCGCTGATCGCAAAGGAAGCGGTAAAACCGGACGCGATCCGCGTCACCCATTCAGCGGACATGCAGTTCGTCGGCCAGACGCATATCATCAACGTGCCCCTGCCCTCGTCTTCCGTCTCACGGGAAACACTGCAGCAGCTGTTCGAGAAAGCCTATTTCGCCCGCTTCAAGGTCGAGCTGCCGGAAATCCGCGCCAATCTCGTGAACCTCAACACCTCGGTTACTGGCGTGCGGCCGCAGATCGATCTCTCGAAGCTGATCGATCCGGCTGGACGCGCGGCGACGCTCGAGGAGGCGCGGCGCGAAATCCGGCCGGTATGGTATGACGGGCGCTGGCACGACACGCCGGTCTATGCCCGCGAAAAGCTCCCGCTCGGCGCTGTCATCGAGGGACCGGCGATCCTGGAGCAGATGGACGCCACAACCGTGCTTGAACCTGGCGACCACGCACGCTCGGACGCTGACGGCAACATCATCATCGACATTGGCGAGGCCTAAGATGGCGAAGCTCGACACGATCACGCTTTCGGTGCTGCAGGCGGCCCTGCAGCAGGTCTGCGACGAGATGGACCTGACCTTCTCACGCGCCGCCTTCTCGCCGGTGATCGCCGAGGCCAATGACCGCTCGGACGGCATCTATTCGGCGGTCGACGGCTCACTGATCGCGCAAGGCAGCCAGGGCTTGCCGGTGTTCGTCGGCGTCATGCAATATTCGACCAGGACGGTGATCGAGATGATCGCCGACGGCCGCTGCCTGCCGCCGGAGCCAGGCGACATCTACATCGTCAACGACCCCTATCTCGGCGGCACGCATCTGATGGATGTGCGCTTCGTCATGCCGGTCTACCGTGACGGAAAAATCTTCTGCTGGCTCTCCAACACCGGCCATTGGCCGGATATCGGCGGGTCGGTGCCGGGCGGCTTCTCCGCTTCGGCTACCGCCGTGGAACAGGAAGGCCTGCGGCTGCCGCCGGTTAAACTGTTCAAGAAAGGCGTGCTCGATCCGGAGATCTACGCCATCATCTGCTCGAATATCCGCGTTGCCGACCAGCGCATCGGCGACATCCGCGCGCAAGCCGCGGCGCTGCTGATCGGCCAGGACAGGCTCAACGAAATCCTGGATCGTTACGGCGACGAAACTGTTGTCGAGGCGATTGCCGAACTGCGCCGCCGCGCCGCCGAGCAGATGCGCGCCTCGATCGCCGTGATACCGGACGGCGTCTACCGCTCGCAGGCCTTCGTCGATTCCGACGGGGTGGTGAACGAGCCGCTGACCATCAATCTGGCCGTCGAGAAGAAGGGCGACGCGCTGACCTTCGATTTCGCCGGCTCGTCAAAACCCTGCGCGGGGCCGATGAACAGCGTGCTGGCGACGACCTTGTCGTCGGTCTACCTCGCCATGCGCCACATCTTCCCCGAAGTGCCGATCAGCGCCGGCGCCTTCGAGCCATTGAACGTCAAGCGACCGGAAGGCACCTTCCTCGACGCGAAGTATCCGCGCCCGGTGTCAGGCTGCGCGGCTGAAGTCTCGCAGCGCATCGCCGAAGCGGTGTTCGCCGCCATGGTGCAGGCGCTGCCGGACAAGGTCACGGCGGCCCCTGCTGGTTCGAGCGGGAATTTCGCGCTCGGCGGCAACGACCCCGCGCGCGGCCGCGACTATGTCATGTACCAGATTTCCGGCGGCGGTTATGGCGGCAATGCCGGCCATGACGGCCTGAGCAATGGCTGCTCGACCATTGGCATTTCGAAATCGCCGCCGGTCGAGATCATGGAGCAGGCCTTCCCAGTGCTCTACCGGCACTATGCGCTGCGCGAAGGCTCCGGCGGCGCCGGCAGGCACCGCGGCGGGTTCGGGCTTGCCTATGAGGTCGAAATATTGCGCGGTGAAGCCCGCGCGTCGTTCGTCATGGACCATGGCCGCTTCGGCCCGCAGGGCGCGCTCGGCGGCAAGGACGGCGCGCCGAACAGCGTGACCGTGTTCCGAAATGGTGAGGCGCATGTGCCGCCGCATCTTTCCAAGGAGCAGGACATCGCGCTCAAGGCCGGCGACCGCGTGCGCGTCGGCACGCCGGGCGGCGGCGGCTACGGCGATCCGCGCGAGCGCGATCCGAAGCAGGTCGCCGAGGATGTCAGGCTTGGCTATTATACGGCCGAGCAGGCCAGCGAGATGTTTGGGTTTGTTGGGTCAGAACGCCTATAATGGCAATTGTTCGACTTCATTTATACTGTTTTAAGTCGTCGTTTATTGCCATGCAACCCAAATCCCGTGCAACCGGATAACCCTATATTAAACTCCCAAATATAGACATTGCCCGGAGCATGGGTTTGGGGGCATTTCATTCATGGGGTCGCTCGACGACTTGATTGCGGACGCGGGTCTGCCGGGCAAGCCGCGATCGCGATCCGGCGAACCGTCGGATATCGCGCAAATTGCTAACGTCTCGCGTAAGCTGCTCATCTTCTGCCTGCTCTACACTGCCGTGGCGGCTTTGTTATGGCCGGAGCAATACTATCAGATCGCGCAAGACTATTTGTCCCTGCTCATGATATGGGGCCCGCTCTCTGTCTTCGCGGTGATAATTCCCGCGGCAGTGATCATTTCGCCAAGATCGCCGCTCGAATTCCTCGCGATTTCACTGAGATCGAACGGGCTACGGGCATCGATCGTTCTGGCGGTATTCATCCTGTCGCTCGCCGCCTTCACAACCTACAAGGTGAATATCCCGGACATCGTGCCTTTCTACAGCGATAAGGCCTTGGCCGACATCGGTGAACTCCTGCACGGCCAGGCGCCATGGCGAATTGCTCATTCATTCGATTCCGATGCCCTGGCGCTGCTCGTTGCGGTGACCTATTCTAAGATCTGGTTTCTCGAATGGTTCGGCATGGTGCTCTTCGCGGCGCTGTACGCCAATCAGTTGCTGCACCTTCGCTATCTCACTGCGCTTGCGCTCGTCACCATGGTGATCGGAACGCTCATGGCCGCGGTGTTTTCTTCCGTCGGACCCATCTTCTATGACGAATTCTTAGGCGGTGAGCGTTTCGCGGACCTTCTGGAGGTGTTGAAGCAGCACCCCCATAACGCGCATGTGCTGCAGTACTCCAACTACCTTCTGGGAAGTTACAGCGCCGACAAGCCAGCACTTGGCACCGGGATTTCCGCCATGCCCAGCATGCATGTGGCGATCGCCACATTGAACGCCTTCTATCTCGCACGCCTCAACCGCTGGCTCGGGCTCGCAGGCTGGGCATTCGCGATCCTGATCCTGTTTGGCTCCATCTACACCGGATGGCATTATGCCGTTGACGGCTATATCGCGATGCTGGTCGTCACGGTTATCTGGCGGCGCACCGCTGCCATTTTCGACGGCAAGGCTGGCGCCTTCGCTTCGAAGGTCGACGCATTCCGCCTGTCGCCCGCGACCTGACCGGTCGACACGACCGGAGACGTTTGCGATCTACGCCAGCTTCGACAGCAGCCGCAGGAACGTCGCGGTTTCCTTGGCGGTCAGCGGCGCCAGCGTTTCCTCGGTGATGGTGCGGGCGAGCGGGATCAGCCGCTCGATCGCCTCGCGGCCTTCCTCCGTCAGGTTCACCAGCAGCCGCCTTTTGTCGACCTCATGCTTGGACAGCTCTACCAGTCCGCGCGCCTTCAGCCGGTCGATGACGCCCTTCACGGTAGCGGCGTCCATGGCAATCAGCGTTCCCAGCTGATTCTGCGAGGTCTCACCGATATCGTAGAGCTTGGCCAAGGCAGCAAACTGCGGCGGCGTCAGATCGGCGATGTGGGCGGCGAAGATCGCGACATGGCGCTGGTTCACCTTGCGCAGGATGAAGCCCACCTGGTTCTGCAGGTGGTAGCTGGTTTCGTCGGGCTCTTCGGTTTCGACGAGCCGCAGCAGATTGTCCTCGCCGCTCATCTCAAGCCGTCCCATGCCTTGATGTCCTCGGCCGCCAGCCCGCCCATGCGGTTATGGATGCGCGGGCCGCAGGTCATGGCGAGGCAGAACAGGATTTCGTCGGGACGCGGGCCGTCGCTGATGCCGACTTCCATGGCGTCGAAATGGCTGCGCACATAGGCGGCGTTGACGTGGCCGAGCGGCACGTCGAGCCGCGAGCCGAATGCGCCGACCTTCTTTGCCGACGGCACGATCGCCTTGGCGTCGCCGAGCCGCTCGCGCATGGCGTAGCCGCCTGGCACATGCCACAGCGCGCCGTGTTCGAGTTCGCCGGCGGAGCCTACGATGGCGCCCTTGCCGTAGCCGTCGATCTTCTTCACGTCGCCGCCAAGGGCCGCGATCAGCTTGTCGGCCAGCATCAGGCCGAGCGGCTTCAGGTCTTCCATCGCCCCTTGCAGCTCTTCGACATAGCGGCCGGCGAACGGGTTCTTGACCACGGCAAGAGCGGCGGCGCGGCGGCGCGGATCCTTCGCCACGGGACCACCGTCGTGGAAGATTTCCTCGGTCAGAACCGCGACCTTGCGGATCGGAAAGTCAGGCATGGGCAAAATCCTCACATTCATGCTTGTTGGGCGCGGCGAGCGCCACGGAACCACTGATGCGGGACTGGCCCGCCAGAAAGAGCGCCGATGCGGCAATCAGGCCGCGCCGGCGAAAATCTTCGGCGACAGCAAGGCCCTTGTCCAGCGCCGCAGCCACCTCGGCAGCCTGAAGCGTGCCCACGGCCTGCGTCACCAGCATCTCACCGAGATCGCTGTCAGGCGCCAGCTCACGCGCCGCAACGCGTGTGATGGCAGGATGCCCGGGCAGGTCGACGGCGTTGGCAATGAGCGTCGCCGCGGCATCGGCCTCGGCTCCGGTCCGCGCAAGCACCGTGACGGCATCGGCTATGCCCAGCGAAAACGACCTGCCGCGCCAGCCGCTGGTGGCGACGCCGCGCACGCCATCCGCGGCACGGATGGTGACCCGGTCGGCCATGCCGTTCCCAGTGCCGGCTATCGCAGCCGTCATCGACTGGCCCTTGCCGAGATGGAGAGCGCTGTCGCCACCATTGTTGACATAAGCGCGGTCAAGCCGGCGGCCGGCGAGCAGCGCCTCCAGAATTTCGTCGGCTACCGATCCAGCGACGGCGGCCATCGGCGTGATGAAGCATTCCGCCAACGGCATGACCGCTGCTTCCATGCGGCGCGCCGTCGGACCTTCGAAGGCGCGCGGCGCCAGAAAGAACGCCGGCAGGCGTAATTCTGGAAGCTCCTTGACTACCTCGATCAGGATCGTCTGGAAGCGCGCGACCGCCTGCTCGTAAGCGGCACGGCATTCGTCGGCGGCACCAAACGCCTCGACGATGAGGTCGATCGGCCCATGGTTGAGATGGAGCCGTCTGCCGTCGGCAAGCCAGTGCGCCTGCGGGCCGTTCATCACCCGGCTCCGTTGGCCACTGAACGCCGCAGCTGCGCCAGCGGCGGCCAGGGATTGCCTGCCGGCGCGCCGGCGCCACGGCGGGCGTTGAGGTATTCGCCGCCCTTGGCGAGAATGTCCTCGACGCTGCGGATTTCGCCCTCATAACCGCCGAGCCTGACATAGTCATCGCGGCGCAAGGTGAATTCGATCGGCGCCACCAGAGCCGGGGTCGGCACATAGCCGAAAGCGCCTTCCGGCACGCGGGTGACGTCGACCATCAGCGTGATGCCGCCGCCCGGCCAGACATAGACCGGAGCCCCACCGACCGTGACGTAGGTCTTCAGGCCTTGCACCGAGCGAGTGAGGTTGACCGGATTTTCGGTGACGCCTGCGCGCAGCGAGCCGCCGGCTCCACCGATGAAGAGCACGGTGCAAAGCGCCGGCTCGCAATTGTCCTCGATCAGGCCGACGGATTTCTGCAGCCGCTCCGGGAAAGGCTTTTGGACCGGCTTCAACTGGTCGTCGAGCTCGTAATACGCGAACTGCTCGCCTGTGGTCGAAACCATCAGCAGCGACAAGCCGGGGCGCGCGCCCTTCTTGGCGTTCCAGTCGCCGAGGATCGACAGCGGATCGGAGATCGTGGTGCCGCCCCAGCCGAGGCCGGGCTCCGACACCTTGAAGTAACGGCCGGGCGTCGAACGGCGGCCGATGATCTTTATGCCCGTGTCCTCCCAGCCCAGCACCTTGCCGGCCTGATGCTCCGAAACCACTCCGGTGATGTGGTCGTCGACCACCACCACCTCGTCGACAAGGCCGCGCCATTGCGTGGCGAACATGCCGATGGTGGCCGAGCCGCAGCCGACGCGCATGCGGTGCTCGACCTTGCCGTCGATGACCGGCGCCTTGCCGGCCTCGACGATGACGGTCGCGCCACCATCGATGGTGAGCTCGACGGGCTTGCGGTTGCAAAGGTTGAGCAGCGCGTCGCAGGTGGCTCGTCCCTCGGCCTTCGAACCGCCGGTCAGGTGATGCACGCCGCCGAGCGAGAGCATCTGCGAGCCGTATTCGCCCGTCGTGACGTGGCCGATCGCCTCGCCCTCCGAGCGCACCGTCGCCGCCTCGTCGCCGATATGGCGGTCGGTGTCGATCTTCACCTTGACGCCGCAGTAGGAGAAGATGCCTTCGGTGACGACGGTGACGAGATCGACGCCCTCCACCTCCTGGCTGACGATGAAGGGCGCCGGCTTATAGTCGGGATAGGTGGTGCCGGCGCCGATCGCGGTGACGAAGCGGCGGCCGGTGTTGACGAGTTCGCCGTTCCAGGCCTCACCCTCGGCGACGAACGGCACCACCGCGCCACCGGTCTCGGCCGCATGGTCGAGGATGGTCAGCGGATCCATGCGCACGATGCGACCGCCGACATTGCCATAGCGGTCGCAGGCGCCGGTGCGGCCGTCGGCGATGTAGCACATCACCGGACAGGCATCGCAGCGGATCTTCTCCGCCACCTGCTTCTCGCCGGGATCGTGGGTTTCGAAACGTTCGGCAAGCTCGCTCATGGGCGCGCCTCCTTTTCACGGATCGCCGCCAGGATGCGGCTCGGCGTCGCCGGCACCTTGGTGGCCAGGACGCCGGTGGCATGGCGGATGGCGTTGAGGATGGCCGGTGCGGTCGGGATCAGCACATGCTCGCCCAGGCCCTTGGCGCCGAACGGTCCTTCCGCGTCCGGGACCTCGACCAGAATATGCTCGACCGGCGGCACGTCGCCTATGGTGGGGATGAGATAGTCGTGCAAATTCTCTGTGCGGCCGGGGATGTATTCCTCCATCAGCGCCATGCCGATACCCTGCGCGATGCCACCCTCGATCTGGCCCTCGACCAGCACCGGATTGATCGCCTTGCCGACATCATGCGCGGCGGTGATCTTGATCAACTTCACTGTGCCCAGTTTGAGATCGACCTCAAGCTCGGCGATCTGCGCGCCATAGCCGTAGACGGCGTAAGGCTTGCCCTGGCCCTTGGCATCGAGCGGCAGCGTCGGCGGGTCGTAGGTTTCCTCGGTAACGAAGACGAGGCCGTCGCCATCGGCCTTCAGCGTCGGCAAGTCGATACGGCGGGCCGCGTCGCCTTCGCGGATGGAAAGGCTCGATCCATCGAGCGCAATCGTCGCATCGCCCGAGACGTTGGCAAAGCGCAGGATTTTTTCGCGCAGCGCGCGGCCAGCCTTCTCGGCCGCCTTGCCGGTCACAAAGGTCTGCCGCGAGGCGGATGTCTTGCCGGCGTCAGGAGTGATGGCGGTGTCGGCGCTCTTCAGCCTGAACTTGTCCAGCGGCAGGCCGAGCGCGTCGGCGCAGATCTGGGTGATGACCGTGTTCGACCCCTGGCCGATATCGACCGCGCCCTGGTGCAGCACAACATAGCCATCGGCCGAAATGCCGACCTTGATGGTCGACGGATTGGGCAGCGAGGTGTTGCCGCAGCCATACCAGCAGGAGGCGACGCCTACACCGCGCTTGCTTGCCGTGTTGGCGGCGTTGAAGGCCTCCGCTTCCGCGAGCGCGCGCGACCAGTGCGGCTCAAGCTGTTCCAGGCATTCGCCGATCCCGGCGCCCGTTTCCAGACGCTGGCCGGTGACGGTTTCGCAGCCATCGCGCAGGCAGTTCCTCAGGCGGAACTCGAGACGATCCATGCCAAGCTTGCCGGCGAGCTCGTCATAGAGCGTTTCCTGCATGATGGTGGCCTGCGGCACGCCGAAGCCGCGGAAGGCGCCGGCAATAGGACCGTTGGTGTGGATGGCGTAGCCGGTCGCGCGGTAATTCGGCGTCAGATAGGGGCCGGAGGCGTGCACCGGCACACGGTTCGCCACCGTCGGGCCCCAGCTGGCATAGGCGCCGGTGTTGAAGTCGCCGGAAAAGACCATGCCGGTGACTCGGCCTTCGGCATCCGCGCCGATGATCGCCTTCATCTCGGCCGGGTGGCGCTTGGTGGTCGACATCATCGATTCGTTGCGCGTGTAGGCAAGGGCCGCCGGCCTGCCCGTCTTCAACGCCACGAGACCGATCAGCGGCTGCAGCGATACGTCGAGTTTCGAACCGAAGCCGCCGCCTGTGGCGGTCGGCACGATACGCACTTTCTCGACCGGGAGGCCGAGCACCTTGGCCGTGTCGTCGCGGTCCATATAGGGCGCCTGCGTGCAGGCAACGACGACCAGCGTTTCGCCGTCCATATAAGCGTAGCCGGCTTCCGGCTCGATATACGCATGCTCGACGAAGGAGGTCTCGATAGCGCCGGAAACAGTGACGGTTGCGCTTGCAAGCGCGCCATCAGGGTCGCCTCGCTCGACGAAGCCGGAGGTCAGCAGGTTGGCCGGGCGGTGCTGGTGGATCAGCGCAGCGCCTTCGGCTTTCGCCTCGCGTGGCTGCAGCACATGCGGCAGTTCGGTCCAGGCAATCGGAAAATCCGTCAAGTCGAGATCGAGGATCGCTTCGCGCTCACCCGCCACCAGCGCCACTGCCTCGCCGCGAAGGCGCGCAAAGCCTTCAGCCAAAGCTGGCTGGTCGGCAAAGGGGCCGATGACGCCGAAGCAGTTCTTGCCGGGGATGTCGGCGGCGGTGAAGACACCTGCGATGCCGGGATGCGCTCGCACCCACACGTCGAGATCGCCGAAGCTGAAGCCTGCGTGATAATGCGGCGAGCGGACCACAAGCACCGAAAGCGCATCGGCCGGGAAGGAGTCGCCGCCAAATTTTTCGTCACCAGTGACTTTCGGCACACCATCGAGGCGGATCGGCGAGGCGCCGACGGCGCGGCCCGCTTCAGGCAGGCGAAGGTCAACGCCATTCATATGGCGCGAGGCATGCATCACCGCAGCGACGATCTTGCGATAGCCTGTGCAGCGGCAAAGCACGCCGCCCAGCGCATCCTGCGTCTCGGCTTCGCTCGGCGTCGGGTTGCGCTCCAAGAGCGCGGTTGCCGCCACCAGCAGGCCCGGCGTGCAGATGCCGCATTGCGCGGCGCCGTGTTCGAGGAACGAGGCCTGCAAGGCGGAAAGCCTGCCGTTGGCGAGGCCTTCCACCGTGGTGACGGAAGCACCCTGCACTGAAGCCGCCGGCATCAGGCAGGCGCAGACCGGGTTGCCGTCGACCAGCACGGTGCAGGCGCCGCAATCGCCGGCATCGCAGCCGACCTTGGTGCCGGTCAGCCGCAATTCGTCGCGCAGAACCTGCGAGAGACGTCGAACCGGCGGCACGGAAACACTGACGGCGGCACCATTGACCTCGAAGGCAATGTCGGCGCGTT
>NZ_JANINM010000387.1 GCF_024509055.1 Mesorhizobium sp.
AGTTCTTGATCTGGTCGAGCTGCTTGGCCACGTCGTTCTGCGCGTCCTCGACCTGGAGTTCGACGCCGCTCATTCCCTTGGCCTGCGCGATCATGCCGTTGCGCAGCACGGTCAGGAAATTATCGTCGAAGCGCGCCATCGAGACGCCGATCTTGGCGGCGAAGGCGGATGAACACATCAGCGCCGAAAGCGCGACACCCAAAAGCAGTTTCTTCATTTTGTTTCTCCTCCACTTGGTGTCCGGCGTCACCGATTGAACCGGAATCCCCGACCTCCCGGGGAAGTCTCCCAACGACCGTTCCGCTCCGCAGACATTTCTTCCACGCGAATGGAATGGGTGATCCTCCGTTTGAAACAGACGTTCCGGAACGAAAGAACCAAAATACCTAGTTGGTGAAATATTCATTCCATTTCGTTCGACGAACGTCAAGGGAGATTCGGAACGGACGTGCCGGAATTTCGTACTATTCCGGCATGGGGACGGGGCCTGGCAGGTGATTGCCGACCTGTCGGCCGGGTTTCCGCTCCAACCGAGGGTCTGATAAAATCCTATCAATCTGATGGATCACATCATTGCGAGGAGAAGGCGCCGCTAGAGCGGGGTGACTTTTCTTCGAATCGTCACCCCGCTCTATCCTCTTGCTACAGCATGATCTTCACCGAAAACCGGTTCCCACTTTTCGGGATCATGCTCTAGATGTTCTCCGGCAGGTAGATGTCGAATGGCAGGAAAGTCTGGCCCGGCGCGTTGGCGGCGCCGGATTCGATGGCATGCGCCATCAACCCGACCAACTCGCGGCAGAGCGCCGCCAGCGGGGTCGAGATAACCATGGTCAAGATGTTGTCGGCGAGCGCGGCGCGTGACACGGCGTTGATCTCGTTGCAGATGACCACCGGCATCTCTGCCGGGCTGGCCGTCCTCAGCGCCGAGACAGCGCCTTCCATGCCGCCGCCGGCAACGTAGCAGCCGGCGAGATCGGGATGCCGCGCCAGGAGATCGATCATGGCGTCGTGGGTAACCTGGTTGGCTTCTAGATTGACGAGGGTCTCCATCACGGTGAAGTCCGGAGCGTGCTCGCGGAAATAGGAGCGGAAGCCGATCTCGCGCAGTTCATGGCCATGGAAGCGGTGGCTGCCAACGAAGAGCGCGACCTTGCCGGGCTTCCTCGCCGCCCTGGCGATCATCCAGGCCGCGGTGCGGCCCACCTTGCGGTTGTCGAGGCCGACATAGCCCTCGCGGATGCCGGCGGCAAAGTCCGACAGCAGCGAGAACACTGGCTGGCCCCTCGCCTTCAGCGTCTCCACGACCGCGGTCAATGTCGGATGATCCGGGCCGACGACGGCGATGGCCCTGGATCTGGCCGCGAGCCCGCGCATCTGGAGAGCGATCTCGTCCGGCGCCAGCGAGCTTGCGAAGTCGACGGTCGCCACACCCCTGAAGCGTTGCGACTGCGCCACCGCCAGCTCTAGCTCGCGGGCGAAATCGCCATAGAAGACATCATTGCCCCGCAGCAGCAGGAAGCCGAGCCGGTATTCCGGCAGTTCCTGGCGCATGCGCTGCTTGATCAGGCCCGCCGCGTGATAGCCGATCTCGGTCGCCGCCTCATAGACGCGCCGCGCCGTCTCCTCGCGCACCGGCAGGCGGCTGTTCAGCACCCTGTCGACGGTCGCTACGCTGAAGCCTGATACGCGCGCGAGGTCGGTTATGGTCGGCCGCTTTGCCATGAATGCTCCATCGACTGGTCCAGCGCAGAATAACCTACTCTGATAGGAAATGATAGAAACTATCTTTATGATGTTGAGACTATCATGGACCGGGGCTATGGTGAAGTGGAAGCCAGCCATGCGCGAGCCGACGCTGCCCAAGGGCCACTCGCAAGGTGCTGATGGAGGAACCCGCAATGACAGTGATCTCGTCGCCGGCGCTGTCCGGACGCGACTACAGCCTCACCGGCAGCGATGCCAGGCTGGCGGTCGAGAACGGGCTTTCGGCTGCCGAGTGGTACCACACCGAAATTCCGCGCAAGCAAATGAAGGAGCTGATGCAGCGCTCCGACCAACCGGCGATCCGCGACACCATCATCTGGCTGGCGGCGCTGGCGATCAGCGGGGCGGGCGGGGCCTGGTTCTGGGGCACATGGTGGTGCGTGCCGTTCTTCTTCGCCTACGGCGTGCTCTATGGCTCGTCGACCGATTCCCGCTGGCACGAATGCGGCCACGGCACGGCCTTCCGCACGCAGTGGATGAACGACGCCGTCTACCAGATCGCCTGCTTCATGATCATGCGCAACCCGGTGACATGGCGCTGGAGCCATACGCGCCATCACACGGACACCATCATTGTCGGCCGCGACCCGGAGATCGCCGTCATGCGGCCGCCGGACCTGTTGCGCCTGGTCCTGAACTTCTTCGGCATCCTCGATGCCTGGCATGCGATGGTCGACATGGTGCGCAATGCGGCCGGCGTCATCAGCGCCGCGGAGAAGACCTTCATCCCGGAACAGGAGCAGCCGAAGGCGATCCGCGTCGCCCGCATCTGGCTGGCCATCTATGTCGCCACCATCGCGCTTGCGCTTTACATGCACTCATGGCTGCCGCTGATGCTCGTCGGCCTGCCCCGCCTGTACGGCGCCTGGCATCACGTCATGACCGGCCTGCTGCAGCATGGCGGGCTTGCCGACAACGTCATCGACCATCGCCTGAACAGCCGCACGGTGCTGATCAACCCGATCAGCCGGTTCATCTACTGGAACATGAACTATCACGTGGAGCACCACATGTTTCCGATGGTGCCCTATCACGCGCTGCCGAAACTGCACGAGATGATCAAGCATGATTTGCCGGCGCCGACGCCGTCCATCCTGGCCGGTTATCGCGAGATGATCCCGGCCTTCCTGCGCCAGCTGCGCAACGAGGATTATTTCGTCAAGCGCGAGCTGCCGCCGACGGCCAAGCCCTATCGCGAAGACCTGCACAACGACAGACCGTCGCCGGCCGCGGCCGCGTGAACAGATCAGCATAACCCGAGAACTGAATTTTCCTGGAGGACGACATGAGCGACTGGGTCGAGGCCTGCGAGGCCGGTGACATCGACGAAGAGGACGTGATGCGTTTCGATCATGCCGGCCGCACCTACGCCATCTATCGCAGCCCGGACGACGAATATTTCGCGACCGATGGCCTGTGCTCGCATGAGAAGGTGCATCTGGCCGACGGGCTGGTGATGGACGACATCATCGAATGCCCGAAGCACAATGGCCGTTTCAACTACAAGACCGGCGACGCCCGCGGCGCGCCGGTGTGCGTCAACCTCAAGACCTATCCGGTCAAGGTCGACGCCGGCAAAGTCCTCATTCAGGTCGGGTAATGGCCATGCAGGCGGGGATGATCATCATCGGAGCAGGCGAGTGCGGCGGAAGGGCCGCGCTCGCCTTGCGCGATCTCGGCTTCGAAGGGCCTGTGACGCTGGTTGGCGACGAACCGCACCTGCCCTATGAGCGGCCGCCGCTGTCGAAGGAGGCCATGACCGCCGAGGCGCCGGCCATCAAGGCGATCGCCAGCGACGAACTGCTGGCCGAGCGGTCGATCCGGCACATCCATTCCGTCCGCGCGGTCGCGATCAACCGTGCCGCGCATATGGTGAGCCTGTCGGACGGCTCATCCATTCCCTACCAAAAGCTGTTGCTTGCGACCGGGTCGGTGCCGCGCACGCTGCCGATGCCGGGTCTTGCGGGGCGTTGCGTCTATCTCAGGACCTTCAACGACGCGCTCGCCATCCGCGCCCATCTCGGGGCCGGGAACCGCGTCGCGATCATCGGCGGTGGCTTCATCGGCCTGGAGCTGGCCGCGTCGGCGCGCAAGCTTGGAGCGGCGGTCACCGTCATCGAGGCGCAGCCGCGTATCCTGATGCGCGGCGTGCCGGCGGAGATCGCCGAAATCATCCATCAGGCGCACGAGGCTGAGGGCGCAAGGGTCCTCACAGGCCAGGGGATCACGACGATCGCAGATGACGGCGACAAAGTTGGCATCACGCTTGCTGATGGAAACGAGATCGTTTCCGACCTTGCGGTGATCGGCATCGGCGCCATACCGGTGACGGCGCTTGCCGCTGAGGCGGGGCTGGCGATCGACAACGGCATCGCGGTCGACGGCACGCTGCGCACCACGGATCCGGACATCTTCGCCGCAGGCGACTGCTGTTCGTTCCCGCTAGCCGTCTATGGCGGCCGGCGCGTGCGGCTGGAAGCCTGGCGCAACGCGCAGGAGCAAGGCGCGCTCGCGGCGAAGAACATGCTGGGCGCCAATGAGCCGCACGCCGCCGTGCCATGGTTCTGGTCGGATCAGTACGGGCTGACGCTACAGATCGCCGGGCTTTCCGACGAAGGGCGCAGCGTCGTGCGTCGGGATCTCGATGACGGCGCCTTCATCCTGTTCCATCTGGCCGAGGACGGGAGGCTTGTCGCGGCCAGCGGCATCGGCCCTGGCAATGCCGTGGCGCGCGACATCCGTCTGGCCGAAATGCTGATCGCGAAGCGGGCAAGGCCTTCGCCGGATGCGCTCGGTTCGCCGGCGGTCAAGCTGAAGGCGTTGCTCGCGGCTTGATCAATCGAGCTGGAAAAGCGCCTTCAGCTCCTCGAGCTTGTCGTTGACCAGCCAGCCGTAATAATTCTCCTCGGGCAGCTTTTCCGGCTCGCCCGCAGCGCGGCGTCTGTCGTTCTCGGCCTTCAGCGCATAGGCGCGCTGCTCGGGATCGCCGACATTGTAGAGCGTGGCGGTGATCCCCGGATTACCGGAGATGTCGAAGTCGGCGATAGTCCGGTAGGCATCGATCGACTTCCGGATCGTCGCGGCGACATAAGGCAGCGTCAGGTCCGGATCCATGATCGTCTTGTAGACCGCGTTCGGATCCTGGACGTCGAGCTCGGGCAGGCCGGAGACCTTGTGGACGAGGTCGCTCATCTCCAGCGCCGTCAGCGGGTTCAGCTGGCCGAGGCCGAAGGTCTGGCCGGCATAGTAGGGCTGGAAGAAGGTGGCGCCGAAGCGGTCGTTGGGAAAACTCGTACCCCCAACGGTTTTGCCGCGGAAGGAATGGTTCCAGACATCCTCGCGGCATTCCCAGAGATCGTAGCTGTCGGTCATGCCGGCGCATTTCTTGAATTCCGGCCGCTGAATGAAATCGCTGACGTCCTCGCCTTCATAGGAAAAGCTGAGCCTGCTGCCGAGATAGGCGATCGCCTTGACGTAGTAGGTCTGCAGCCTGTCATAGGCGTCGACGTTGTAGGTATGCTCGCCGACGATGGCGCCGACGATGTGCATCGGATCGATGCCGTAGGCCGCGGCCGCCTTCCTGATCTTGGCGCGCAGGTCGGCATCGTTCTGCAAGAGCGCGTAGACCTTGCGGTACTTGGCCTGGAAACTGGTGTTGGTGGCCTGGGTGCGCCGGGTGGACGCGCCCGGGATATCTGGCTGCTCGGCGTTGCGGTTGCCCGGCGGCACAGCAGTCGCGGCGTCGGCATTCGCGACAGCCACCGCCAATGCCAGGCCGAGAAAGAGAAGTACGCGTTTCTTCATGCGCCGCCGCCTTTGAACGGGCGGCAAACTAGGTAAAGGCCAACGGAGAGTCGAGCTTGGCCAAGCTTTGGCCCAGACGAAAGGTGGCCGGATGGTACCATCCGGCCACACATTGCTTGATTGCCCGATTTTGATCGATCGCGGACTTCAGAGAATGAAGCGCGACAGGTCGGTGTTCCGCGACAGGTCGCCGACATGCTTCTGCACATAGGCGGCGTCGATGGTGACCTGGGTGCCGTTGCGGTCCGGCGCGTCGTAGGAAATCTCGTCAAGCACGCGTTCCATCACCGTCTGCAGGCGCCGGGCGCCGATGTTCTCGACGCTGGCGTTGAGGTCGACGGCGATGCCGGCAAGCGAATCGATGGCGTCATCGGTGAAGCTCAGCTCGACGCCTTCGGTCTTCATCAGCGCGATATACTGCTTGATGAGGCTCGCCTCGGTCTCGGTCAGGATGCGGACGAAGTCCTCCTTCTCCAGCGCGCGCAATTCGACGCGGATCGGTAAGCGGCCCTGAAGCTCCGGCAACAGGTCGGAAGGCTTGGAGACGTGGAACGCGCCCGATGCGATGAACAGGATGTGGTCGGTCTTCACCGGCCCATACTTGGTCGCGACGGTTGTGCCTTCGACCAGCGGCAGCAGGTCGCGCTGCACGCCTTCGCGCGAGGGGCCGCCCGAAATGTCACTCCGGGCCGCGATCTTGTCGATCTCGTCGAGGAAGACGATGCCGTCATTCTCGGCCGATTCCAGCGCGAGGCGAACGACCTCATCCTGGTCGAGCAGCTTGTCGGACTCGTCATTAATGAGCAGGGCGTAGGAATCGCGCACCGTCGTCTTGCGGGTCTTGGTCCTGCGGCCGCCCATGGCCTTCGACAACATGTCGTTGATGTTCAGCACGCCGACATTGCCGCCGGGCATGCCGGGAATTTCGAAGCCGGGCATGCCGCCGGTGCCGGTGTCGGCCACCTCGATCTCGATCTCCTTGTCGTCGAGCTCGCCGTCGCGCAGCTTCTTGCGGAAGCTGTCGCGGGTGGCCGGGCTTGCCGTCTTGCCGACCAGCGCCTCCAGCACGCGCTCTTCGGCGTTGATCTGGGCGCGCGCGGTGACATTCTCGCGCATCTTCTCGCGGGTCAGGCCGATGGCGACCTCGACGAGATCGCGCACGATCTGCTCGACGTCGCGCCCGACATAGCCGACCTCGGTGAACTTGGTGGCCTCGACCTTGACGAAGGGCGCGCCGGCGAGCCGCGCCAGGCGGCGCGAGATCTCGGTCTTGCCGACGCCGGTCGGGCCGATCATCAG
This sequence comes from Mesorhizobium sp., assembly GCF_024509055.1. Taxonomy (GTDB): domain Bacteria; phylum Pseudomonadota; class Alphaproteobacteria; order Rhizobiales; family Rhizobiaceae; genus Mesorhizobium. Next base: position 6,871 of record NZ_JANINM010000387.1, read on the forward strand.
GATGTTCTTCGGCATCACCTCTTCGCGCATCTGGCCTTCCAGCTGCTGGCGGCGCCAGCGGTTGCGCAGGGCAATGGCCACGGCGCGCTTGGCGTCCTTCTGGCCGATGATGAAGCGGTCGAGTTCCGAAACGATTTCGCGGGGGGAGAAGGTGCTCATATTACTCAGATTCCACTTTGCCACTGCTTGATGGACTCGAACGGATGCAGCAGCATGATCACGTTGAGCGTCAGATTGTCCCGGATGATGTAGCCCGTGCCGAGCTCGAAGATGAGCGTCAGGGCCACGATCACCCATATAGGTAGCTTTCGCGCCATCACAAATCCCAGCGCCATGAACAGCGTGTCGGACACCGAGTTGATGATGGAGTCGCCGTAGTAGCTCAGTGAAATAGTGCCGGCGCGATAGCGGTCGATGATGAAGGGGCTGTTCTCCAGAAGCTCCCAGCCGCCTTCGATGAGGACGGCGAAGGCAAGCCGCAGCCCGATCGGCGAGCGGGGGAACAGGAACCTCGCCAGCGCGTAGAACAGAAAGCCGTGGATGATGTGCGAGAACGAATACCAGTCGGCTATGTGCTGGGAGTTCTCCGAGCTGTTGACCACGCCATGCCAGAGCTTGACGTAGCCGCAAGTGCAGATCGGCGGATGGCCCATGACATAGAGGGCGCCGGCCTGGAAAACGACCAGCGCCACCACGATGAGGAGCCCCATGCGCCAGCTGTCTTCATAAGCAGAAAGCGTCTTGTCCTCTTCGGGCGCGATCATCCGGTCATTCCCCCTCGTCGTCTTCGGGCGCGTCGACGGCCATCAGCACGACGTCCCCATATTCGGATTGCCGGCGGCCGATCGGCCTGAAGCCCGCCTTCTCATAGGCGCGAATGGCCCGGGCATTGTCCGGATGCGGGTCGACGATGACGCGCGGCGCGCCTTCCTCGAAAAGCTCCTCCACGAGCTGACGCACGATCGCCGCGCCATGGCCGGCGCCGACCAGTTCCGGCGGGCCGATTGTCAGATCGATGCCCAGCGTGCCGAATGGCTGGTCGGCATAAGGGTGATCGTCCTCCATGTGCGGATCGTAGCTCTGCAGGTAGGCGATCGGCCTGCCGTTCAGCTCGACGATCAGCGGCTCCACCGAAACCGAATCGATATGCTCGCGGATTCCGGCGATTTCCTTGTCCGGATCGTCCCACCATTCGGCCACATGCGGCTGCCTGAGCCAGCCGGCGATCAATGGCAGGTCCTTTTCGGTCACCGGCCGAAAATCATAGCTATCTTCGGTCATGATCTTCCCTGCAAACCGGTTCCCACTTTCGCTTACGCGGTCCCGCGGTTCGGGATCATGGTCGCTCAGACGGCATCGAGCGTTTCGACGACGAAATTGTTGTTGGTGTAGACGCAGATGTCGGACGCGATCTGCATCGCCTTGCGGGCGATCTCCTCGGCATCCTTGTCGGTGTCGATCAGCGCGCGGGCAGCCGCCAGCGCGTAATTGCCGCCGGAGCCGATGGCCATGACACCATGTTCGGGCTCGAGCACGTCGCCATTGCCGGTGAGCGCCAGCGAAACCGACTTGTCGGCCACCAGCATCATCGCTTCCAGGCGACGCAAATAGCGGTCGGTCCGCCAGTCCTTGGCGAGCTCGACGCAGGCGCGGGTCAATTGGTCCGGATATTGCTCGAGCTTGGCTTCAAGCCGCTCCAGCAAGGTAAAGGCGTCGGCGGTGGCGCCGGCGAAGCCGGCAATGACGCTGCCGCCCTTGCCGATGCGGCGCACCTTGCGGGCATTGCCCTTCATGATGGTCTGGCCAAGGCTGACCTGACCGTCGCCGGCGATCACAACCTTGTTGCCCTTGCGCACGCTGACGATGGTCGTGGCGTGCATGGTCAGTTCATTCGACATTTCTTGCTCCGATTCGCGCTATCCCTTGGAAAGGCGATTGGCGCGGTACGAGTGACTTTGATCGGCCATATGTATGCATGGGGCGAGTGATTGCAAACCGCCCCAAGCCGGTGCCGATACCGTCCGGATTGGCAACTGGCAATAACCGGATCATGCTGATAGAAGGCTCTCGTTTTCAAGCCCGTGACCTCTCAACAAGGACACTGTGATGCCGCCGCGTTCCGCCGAAGTCAGCCGCAAGACCAAGGAAACCGATATCTCGGTGTCGGTCCAAGTCGACGGCAAAGGCAAATCCGATATTTCGACGGGCGTCGGCTTCTTCGACCACATGCTCGACCAGCTGTCACGCCATTCGCTGATCGATATGACGGTAAAGGCCAAGGGCGACCTGCACATCGACGACCACCACACGGTCGAGGACACCGGCATCGCGATCGGCCAGGCGTTGAGCAAGGCGTTGGGCGAACGGCGCGGCATCATGCGCTACGCCTCGATAGACCTCGCCATGGACGAGACCCTGACCAGGGCTGCGATCGACGTTTCCGGCCGGCCGTTCCTGGTCTGGAATGTTTCCTTCTCGTCGCCGAAGGTCGGCACGTTCGACACCGAGCTGGTACGCGAGTTCTTCCAGGCGCTGGCGCAGAATGCCGGCTTGACCCTGCATGTCACCAACCACTACGGCGCGAACAACCACCACATCGCCGAAACATGCTTCAAGGCCGTCGCCCGGGTGTTGCGCGCGGCGCTGGAAGCCGATCCGCGCCAGCCGGACGCGGTGCCGTCCACGAAGGGATCCCTGAAAGGATAGCCCTATGGCCAGCTATGTCGTGATGGAGCCACCGGAAGGCGGCAGCGCCGAGGACACAGCCTTCGTGCGCGATGGTTTCACATGGTTCGGCTTCCTCGTCGCGCCTGTCTGGCTGGCATGGCACCGGCTCTGGATCGAAGCCATTTTGACTTTCGCCGTCATGGCGATCCTGTCGACGCTTGGCGAGAAGCTGGGGCTCGAGGCGGCCGGGTCGGCGCTTTCGTTGCTGGTCTCGCTCTATGTCGGGTTCGAGGGCCAGGGGCTGCGGATTGCCGCGCTGCGCCGTCGCGGCTGGCATGAATGGGGCGTGGTCGAGGCCGGAAGCCTCGGCGACGCAGAGATGCGACACGCGATGGAAAGCGATATCGATGACGAGGAGCCGGCACCCCTGCCGCGCATCGTTCCGGATGCAAGCCTAGCGCGCGCTCCCCAGACAGGCATGGCGCTTGGTCTGACCCATACGCCGGGAAGGCCCTGAACGATGCGGGTAGCAATCATCGACTACGGGTCGGGCAACCTTCGCTCGGCCACCAAGGCTTTCGAGCGCGCCGCGCATGAAGCCGGCATTGCCGCCACCATCGACCTGACCGCCGATGCCGAGCGGGTGCGCACCGCCGACCGCATCGTGCTGCCCGGGGTGGGCGCCTATGCCGATTGCACCGCCGGGCTGCATGCCGTGCCCGGCATGTGGGAAGCGGTGGAAGAGGTGGCCCTTCGCAAGGGACGGCCGTTCCTCGGCATCTGCGTCGGCATGCAATTGATGTCGGAGCGCGGTCTGGAAAAGACGATCACCAAGGGGCTTGGCTGGATCGTCGGCGACGTCAAGGAGATCACGCCGAAGGATCCGGCGCTGAAGATCCCGCAGATCGGCTGGAACACGATCGAGCTCGCGCGCAAGCACCCGCTGTTTTCGGGCATCGAGACAGGTCCCAAGGGACTGCACGCCTACTTCGTCCATTCCTATCACCTGGAAGCGAAGAACCCCGGCGACGTGCTGGCGTCTGCCGACTATGGCGGCCCGGTGACGGCGGCGGTCGCCCGCGACAACCTCGCCGGCACGCAGTTCCATCCGGAAAAGAGCCAGGCCCTCGGCCTGGCGTTGATAACCAATTTCCTGCGCTGGAAGCCCTAGGCATGAGCAAGAAGGGCTACTGGATGGCGATGATCGATGTGCGCGACGCGGCCGTCTACAAGCAGTACATCGAGGCCAATGCGCAGGCCTTCGCCAAATATGGCGCGAGGTTTCCGGTGCGTGCCGGACAATACACGAACCCCGAAGGGTCCACCGGGAACCGCCACGTGGTCATCGAGTTTCCGTCCTACGAAACGGCGCTCGCCTGCTACCAGTCGCCGGAGTATCAGGACGCCTTGAAATTCCGGCTGGCGGCTTCGACCGGCCATTTCGTCATCGTCGAGGGCACCTGATCGTGATCCTGTTTCCGGCAATAGATCTCAAGGACGGCAAATGCGTGCGCCTGAAGCACGGCGACATGGCGACCGCCACCATCTACAACGATGACCCCGCGGCCCAGGCCAGGGCCTTCGAGGAGCAGGGCTTCGAATGGCTGCACGTCGTTGATCTCAACGGCGCCTTCAAAGGCCAGAGTGTCAATTCCGCGGCGGTCGGCGCCATCCTCAAGGCGACGAAGAACCCGGTCCAGCTCGGCGGCGGCATCCGCACGCTGCCGCAGATCGAGGACTGGCTGGACCGCGGACTGGCGCGTGTCATCCTCGGCACCGTCGCGGTGCGTGAGCCCGAGCTGGTCAAGCAGGCCTGCAAGGCGTTTCCCGGCAGGATAGCAGTCGGCATCGACGCCAAGGGCGGCAAGGTGGCGGTAGAAGGCTGGGCCGAGGCCTCCGAGCTCGGCGTCATCGAGCTGGCGAAGAAATTCGAAGGCGCCGGCGTTGCGGCCATCATCTACACCGACATCGACCGTGACGGCGTGCTCTCCGGCATCAACTGGGATTCGACCATCAACCTGGCCGAGGCGGTGTCGATACCGGTGATCGCTTCAGGTGGGCTCGCCTCGATCGCCGACATCGTGCGCATGACCATGCCCGACGCGACGAAACTCGAAGGCGCGATCTCAGGCCGCGCGCTCTATGACGGGCGCATCGACCCGGCCGAGGCGCTGGCGATCCTGCGCGGCGAGACTGCGGAGGCAAGAGCGTGAACATCTCGATCATCCTCGCCTCCTATGACAGCGGCCATTTTCACGGCGGCTGCGGCCAGGGTCCCGACGCGCTGATCTCCGGCGGGCTGGCCGAAGCGCTGAAGCTTGCCGGCCACGATGTCGAGGTGCATGACATCGGCAAGGTGGTCGAAGACGAGCAGGAGCGCGAGATCGGCACGGGATTTGCCGTCTGCAACGCGGTGTCCGGCCAGGTCCGCATCGCGCTCGACAAGAAACGGTTCCCCATCGTGCTGGCGGGAAACTGCCTGACCAGCGCCGGCGCCGTGGCCGGCGAAGGAGCTGACGCCATCATCTGGGCCGACCAGCATGGCGACCTCAACACGCCCGAAACCTCGACAACAGGCTTTCTCGACGGCATGGCGCTGGCGACGGTGCTCGGCCTCTGCTGGCGGCCAATGGCCGGGCAGATTCCCGGCTTCAAGCCGATCGATCCGGCGCGCTCGGTGCTTGTCAACGCGCGCGATCTCGACACGGCGGAAAGGGAGTTGCTGGAGAAGCTGCCTATCATCAGGACCGAGTGCCCGGACTGGGCCGGCGCCGCGGCCAAGCTGAAGGCCGCGGGCGCCGAGCGCATCCACATGCATATCGACCTCGACGTGCATGACCCGGAAGAGCTGCAGGCCAACCGCTACACCACCCCCGGCGGCCCGGCGCCGGAGCAGATACGCGGCGCCATGTGCGGCCTTGCCGGCCCGCTCGCAATCGCCGGCCTCACCATTTCCGCCTACGATCCGGCCTTCGACGCCAAGGGCGACGTGCCGCCGCTCGTGGGCGAGCTGGTGGTCGACCTGCTTTCGACCATGGAGAGCCGCTGATGCTGAAGGCGCGCGTCATTCCTTGCCTCGACGTCAAGAACGGCCGCGTGGTCAAGGGCGTCAACTTCGTCGATCTCATCGATGCCGGCGACCCGGTCGAGGCCGCAAAAGCCTATGACGCCGCCGGGGCCGACGAGCTCTGCTTCCTCGACATCACCGCGTCGTCCGAAAATCGCGAGACCATCTTCGACGTGGTCGCCCGCACGGCCGAGCAGTGTTTCATGCCGCTCACCGTCGGCGGCGGCGTGCGCCAGGTGGCCGACATCAGGAAGCTGCTGCTGGCCGGCGCCGACAAGGTGTCGATCAACACGGCGGCGGTGAAGAACCCGGATTTCGTCGCGGAAGCCGCAGACAAGTTCGGCAACCAGTGCATCGTCGTCGCCATCGACGCCAAGAAGGTCTCCGCCGTTGGCGAGGCTGACCGCTGGGAGATCTTCACCCATGGCGGGCGCGAAGAGACCGGCATCGACGCGGTCGAATTCGCCGGGCGAATGGTCGACCGCGGCGCCGGCGAGATCCTGCTTACCTCGATGGACCGCGACGGCACGAAAGCCGGCTACGATATCGCCCTGACCCGCGCCATAGCCGACGCGGTGCGCGTGCCGGTCATCGCTTCGGGCGGCGTCGGCACGCTCGATCATCTGGTCGAGGGCATTCGCGACGGCCATGCCGGCGCCGTGCTTGCGGCCTCGATCTTTCATTTCGGCACCTACACGATCGCCGAGGCCAAGGCGCATATGGCCAAGGCCGGCCTGCCGATGCGACTGGACTCCATCGCACATCAAGCTTAAACGGTTGTTATGGCAGACTTTTCGCTCTCCGAGCTGGAAACGATCATCCACCAACGCGCCCATTCCGGCGATCCGGAATCGTGGACGGCAAAGCTGTTCGCCAAGGGCATCGACAAGGCGGCGCAGAAGCTTGGCGAGGAAGCCGTGGAGACGGTGATCGCCGCCGTTCGCGGCGACCGGCAGGCGCTCGTTTCGGAAAGCGCTGATCTTCTGTATCATTGGCTGGTCGTCCTCGGCATCGCGGGCGTTCCGCTGGACGATGTGCTGAAGGAGCTCGATAGCCGTACCGGCCGCTCGGGCATCGCCGAGAAGGCGTCGCGTCCCGGGCGTTGATGGCCCGGGGCTGACAGCGAGGAGGGCAGGAAACTCGATGGACCAGCTTGCTCCAACCGAGAAGTATTCCCCGTATCGATTCTTCTCCGCCGAGCAATGGTCGCAGTTCCGCGCCGACACGCCGCTGACGCTGACCGAGGACGAGTTCGACCGGCTGCGCTCGCTCAACGACCCCGTCGACCTCGAAGAGGTCAAACGCATCTATCTGTCGCTCTCACGCCTCTTGTCGGCGCATGTCGAGGCGAGCCAGCTGCTCTACCGGCAGCGCCAGGCCTTCTTCAACGCGCAGGACGTGGTCAAGACGCCTTTCATCATCGGCATCGCCGGCTCGGTCGCGGTGGGCAAATCGACCACGGCGCGTGTGCTGAAGGAGTTGCTGGCGCGCTGGCCGTCGAGCCCCAAGGTCGATCTCATCACCACTGACGGCTTCCTGCTGCCCAACGAGGTCCTGCGCCGCGACAGCCTGATGGAGCGCAAGGGCTTTCCCGAGAGCTATGACGTCGGCGCGCTGCTGAGGTTCCTGTCCGGCATCAAGTCGGGGCAGCCGAATGTCCGCGCACCGGTCTATTCGCACCTGACCTACGACGTCATCCCGGGCGAATTCGTCACCATCGACCGTCCGGACATACTGATCTTCGAAGGCATCAACGTGCTGCAGCCGGGCAAGCTGCCGAAGGACGGCAAGATCGTGCCGTTCCTGTCCGACTTCTTCGACTTCGCCATCTACATCGATGCCGACGAGAAGCTGATACATCAGTGGTACATCGCCCGCTTCATGCGGCTGCGAGAGACGGCCTTCCGCAACCCGGACTCCTTCTTCCACCGCTATTCGCAACTATCGGAAGACGCCGCGCGCGCCATCGCCGAGGGCCTGTGGGCGAACATCAATCTGAAGAACCTGCGCGAGAACATCCTGCCGACACGGGCTAGGGCCGACCTCATCCTGCGCAAGGGCGCCAACCACCTTGTCGAGGAAGTGGCGCTGCGCAAGCTTTAGCAGTCGACCTCGTTGAAGATCGCTTTGCCGCCAACCTCAAGCCGGTAAAGTCACTCGCCGCAACGTCAGATTGATGCGGCCGCCATTCTTCAGCAGCGCCGAGGTGGCAGGGTAGATCCGGTCGACGCCGTGAAATGAGAGGCGGCCCTCGCCGCCGAGCACCACCACGTCGCCGCTCTTCAACCTGAACGATTTGGTCGCGCCTTCGCGCGTGGTCTGGCCGACCCTGAACAGGCAGTCGTCGCCCAGCGACACCGAAACGACCGGGGCGGCAAAGTCCTGCTCGTCACGATCCTGATGCAGGCCCATCTTGGCTTCGCTGGAATAGAAGTTGACGAGGCAGGCTTCCGGGGGATGCGCATAGGCCGAAACCTCGCGCCATAGCTGCATCAAGGCCTCGGGTATCGGCGGCCAGGGTTGGCCGGTCACCGGGTGCGTCGGCTGATAGCGATAGCCGCGCTCCCGGTCGGTCACCCAGCCGAGCGCGCCGCAATTGGTCATGCGTACGCTCATCTCCTTGCCGGTGCGCGGCATGGCCGGGACGTAGAGGGGTGCCGCCTGCACCACCTCCCTGATCGCCTCGACCAGCGCTTCCTGCGCGGGACGCGATAGATAGCCGGGCATGTGGCGGACGCCTTTGGGCAGAACGAGCATCTGGGTTTTACGTCCATACAGTCGGTTCGGTGGACCATGCCACCAACGCGGGACGCCGGCGACCCGAAAGCGGCCTCGGCAATGCCTCGATCAATCGCTGTCCACCCGGCCGCGCAGCTTCTTGACGGTCGAGCGCCCGGCCTTGGTTTTCAGGCGGCGCTCGACGGCGCCCTTCGACGGCCTGGTCTTCTTGCGCGGCGGCGGCGGCGGCTCGGCTGCCTTCGCGACCAGGGCCGTCAGCCGTGCCCGTGCGTCGGCGCGGTTCTGCTCCTGCGTGCGGAAGCGTCCGGCTTCGATGATGATGACGCCGTCCTTTGTGGCGCGCTGTCCGGCGAGCTTGATGGCGCGCACCCGCACCCGCTCCGACAGGCCGGGCGCGTTTGCCGCGTCGAAGCGCAGTTGCACCGCCGTCGCCACCTTGTTGACGTTCTGGCCGCCCGGCCCGGAGGAGCGGATGAAATCCTCGTGCAGGTCGTCCGGATGGATGACGGCTTCGCTGGCGATGATGATCCTGTCGTCTGCGCTCATGCGCGCAGTCATGACGCGCGGGGCGCAAAAAGAAAAGGCCCGGACGATGCCGGGCCCTGGAGGAAAGAAGCTTGAAGCGACGATTATTCGGCCGCCTCCTGTAGGTGCGGCGCGGCGCCGAGGATTGCAGCGTCGACATACTTTTCGAATTTCTCGAAGTTGACCGCGAACATGTTGACGAGTTTCACGGCCTGGCGGTCATAAGCGGCCTTGTCGGCCCAGGTCGAGCGCGGGTCGAGTATGGCGCCATCGACGCCAGGAACGGCAACCGGCACCTCGAAGCCGAAATTGGCGTCGGTGCGGAACTCGGCCGCGTTCAGCGAACCGTCGAGCGCCGCGCCAAGCAGGGCGCGCGTCACCTTGATCGGCATGCGGCGACCGGTGCCATAGGCGCCGCCGGTCCAGCCGGTGTTGACCAGCCAGCAATCCACGCCATGGCTGGCGATCAGCTCGCGCAACAACTTGCCGTACTCGGAGGGATGGCGCGGCATGAAGGGCGCGCCGAAGCAGGTTGAGAACGTCGCCTCCGGCTCCGTCACGCCCTTTTCGGTTCCGGCGACCTTAGCCGTATAGCCGGAGAGGAAGTGGTACATGGCCTGAGCCGGCGTCAGCCTGGCGATCGGCGGCATGACGCCAAAGGCGTCGGCGGTCAGCATGATGATGTTCTTCGGATGGCCGGCGCGCCCGCTCTTCGAGGCATTGGGAATGAAGTCGAGCGGGTAGGCGCAGCGCGTGTTTTCGGTGAGGCTGCCATCGTTGAAGTCCGGCACGCGGCCGGCATCGAGCACGACATTTTCCAACACCGTGCCGAAACGCTGCGTGGTGGCAAAGATTTCCGGCTCGGCCTCGGCCGAGAGCCTGATCGTCTTGGCGTAGCAGCCGCCTTCGAAGTTGAAGATGCCGTGCGGACCCCAGCCATGCTCGTCGTCGCCGATCAGCGTGCGCGACGGATCGGCCGACAGGGTCGTCTTGCCGGTGCCGGACAGGCCGAAGAACACCGCCGCGTCGCCGGCAGGCCCTTCATTGGCCGAGCAATGCATCGGCATCACGCCTTTCTCCGGCAACAGGTAATTCAGCATCGTGAACACCGACTTCTTCATCTCGCCGGCATAGGAGGTGCCGCCGATCAGCACGATCTTGCGCGTCAGGTCGACAGCGATCACCGTTTCGCCGCGTGTGCCGTGGCGGGCGGGATCGGCGCGGAACGACGGCAGATCGATGATTGTCATCTCCGGCACGAAGCGCTCGAGCGCCGCCGCTTCGGGACGGATCAGCAGATTGCGGATGAACAGCGAATGCCAGGCGAACTCGGTGACGACACGGACCGGCAGCTGGAGCTCGGCATCGGCGCCGCCGATAAGGTCCTGCACATAGAGGTCCCTGCCGACCGCATGGGCGCGGAAATCGGCATGGAGCGCCTCGAACTGGGCCGGCGAGATCGCCTTGTTGTTGTCCCACCAGACATGCGGGCCGGTCGCCTCGTCACGCACGACGAACTTGTCCTTCGGCGAGCGTCCCGTATGCTGCCCCGTCTCGGCGACCAGCGCGCCATGCGCCGTCAGCCTGGCCTCGCCGCGGCGGATCGCTTCCTCGTAGAGTTCGGCGGCGCCGAAATTGTAGCGCACCGTGCCCGTCGTCCTCAGGCCGATGGCGTCGATGGCGCAGTCGGGGTTGCGTTTGCCGGCTTCCGACATCAAATTTCCTCTCTGGATTGGGCCGCATGTAACCGGTGCATTACCGGTGCCCGCAAGGGGGCTACAAGGTTCAGAACCAGAAAAGGCAAATGATATCAAATCTTTAATCGATTTAAAAAATTTGAAAGTTGTTTAAATCGTTTATATGTGCAAAAAATCACAGAGGTTGCCCAAAGGATTGGCAGGCTTCGTTCGTCCAATCCCGAGTCGGGTGCGATCGTGTGTAGCGGCGGGCCGCCCGTGACTTCGGACAGGGCCTATGCCACATTTTGTACCCAATTTGTCCTGCAAAAGCCCCTTCTCGACGATAGAAGGGACAGCTCATGAGGGAGCCGCTTGAAATGGCAACAATCGCGCTTGTCGACGACGACCGCAACATTCTGACTTCGGTGTCGATCGCGCTCGAATCCGAGGGCTATCGCGTCGAAACCTACACGGATGGTGCGTCGGCGCTGGAAGGACTGGCGGCGCGGCCGCCGAATCTCGCAATCCTCGACATCAAGATGCCGCGCATGGACGGCATGGAGCTGTTGCGCCGGATGCGCCAGAAATCCGACCTGCCGGTGATCTTCCTGACCTCCAAGGACGACGAAATCGACGAGCTGTTCGGCCTCAAGATGGGCGCCGACGACTTCATCCGCAAACCATTCTCCCAGCGTCTGCTGGTCGAGCGGGTGCGCGCCGTCCTGCGCCGCACCAGTGCTCGCGAGGCCGCCGCCAAGGCGCCCGCCCAGCAGGCGCGCTCGCTCGAACGCGGCCAGCTGGTGATGGACCAGGAACGCCACACCTGCACCTGGAAGGGCGAGCCGGTGACGCTGACGGTGACCGAGTTCCTCATCCTGCATTCGCTGGCGCAGCGCCCCGGCGTGGTAAAAAGCCGTGATGCGCTGATGGATTCGGCCTATGATGAGCAGGTCTATGTCGACGACCGCACCATCGACAGCCACATCAAGCGGTTGCGCAAGAAGTTCAAGGCCGTCGACGACGACTTCGAAATGATCGAAACCCTCTACGGAGTCGGGTACCGTTTCCGCGAGGCATGAGCTAAATGCATGTCGCCCAAAAGTGGTTCTCGGTTTTGGGACAACGACATGCAGAACGGTAGAGCATGCCGCCCGAAGGCTTGATGGCGTAACGACGTGCACAGGAATGGACCGGGAGCTGCTATTCGATGGCAGTGGAAGTAGAGCGAGGCAGGCGGACGGGCGCGGCAAAGCGCCCGGCGCGGATCGTGCCCGCATTCGTGTCAAGATTCACGGTGCCGATGCGCCGGTTTCTCGGCCATCACATCTTCTCCAGCCTGACGCGCCGCATCCTGTTCCTCAACATGGCCGGCCTTGCCGTGCTGGTCACCGGCATCCTCTACCTCAACACCTTCCGCGACGGGCTGATCGACGCCCGCGTCGAGAGCCTGATGACGCAGGGCGAGATCATCGCCGGCGCCATCGCGGCATCGGCGACGGTCGAGACGGATTCGATCAGCATCGATCCGGAAAAGCTGCTCGAGCTCCAGGCCGGCGAAAGCCTGGGCCCAGGCTCTGACCAGCTCGACAATCTCGACTTCCCGATCAATCCGGAACGCGTCGCGCCGGTGCTGCGACGGCTGATCTCGCCGACCCGCACGCGCGCCCGCATCTATGACCGCGACGCCAACCTGTTGCTCGATTCGCGCCACCTCTATTCGCGCGGCCAGATCCTGCGCTACGACCTGCCTCCGGTCGATGACGAGCAGCCGGGCTTGCTGGAGCGGGTCGAGAAATTCGTCTTCGACTTCTTCCGCAACAAGGATCTGCCGGTCTATCACGAACAGCCAGGCGGCAACGGCGCGGCCTTTCCGGAAGTGGTCAAGGCGCTGACCGGTAGCCCCTCGACCATCGTCAGGGTCAGCGAGCAGGGCGAGCAGATCGTTTCGGTCGCGGTGCCCATCCAGCGTTTCCGCGCCGTGCTTGGCGTGCTGATGCTGTCGACGGAGGGCGGCGACATCGACAAGATCGTGGCGGCCGAACGCAAGGCGATCCTGCGCGTGTTCGGTATCGCGGCGCTTGTCACCGCCATCCTCTCGATGCTGCTCGCCTCCACGATCGCCAACCCGCTGCGCCGGCTTTCAGCAGCCGCCGTCAGGGTGCGGCGCGGCGTCAAGAGCCGCGAGGAGATCCCGGACTTCTCCGAGCGCCAGGACGAGATCGGCAATCTGTCGATCGCGGTGCGCGACATGACCAACGCGCTCTATGCCCGCATCGAGGCCATCGAAAGCTTCGCGGCCGACGTCTCGCATGAATTGAAGAACCCGCTGACGTCGCTGCGCAGCGCCGTGGAAACGCTGCCGCTGGCCAAGAACGACGCCTCGCGCAGCCGGCTGATGGAAATCATCCAGCACGACGTGAAGCGGCTCGACCGGCTGATCACCGACATCTCCGACGCCTCCCGCCTCGATGCCGAGCTTGCGCGCGAGGACGCCGCGATCGTGGACCTGAAGAAGTTCGTCACCGATCTGGTGGCGGTCTCGCGCGAGACGACCCGCCACAAGAAGGCGGTCGAGATCGAGCTCAAGGTCGCCAAGCTGCCGACCGGCGCCAAGGGCTACTTCGTCCAGGGCCATGACCTCAGGATCGGCCAGGTCATCACCAACCTGATCGAAAACGCCCGCTCCTTCGTTCCGGACGAGCACGGCCACATAGCGATCTCCTTGGCCCGCGCGGGCAAGCTCAACATCATCACAGTCGACGACAACGGCCCGGGCATCAGGGCTGAGAACATCGACCGCATCTTCGAGCGCTTCTACACCGACCGGCCGGCCAGCGAGGCCTTCGGCCAGAATTCGGGCCTCGGGCTCTCCATCAGCCGGCAGATCGTCGAGGCGCATGGCGGCACGCTGACGGCAGAGAACATCCCCGGCACCAAGCCCGGCGAGATCAAGGGAGCGCGTTTCGTGGTCACCCTGCCGGCCGAAGGCTGATCACCCGCCTGACATGCCGCAACCTGCCGCCAAGCCCCAGAACATCCATGCGACGGCAATCCTCGTCGGCCGGTACGGCGTGCTTATCACCGGGCCGTCCGGCTCGGGCAAGACGACGCTGGCGCTGGCGTTGATCGATCATTGCCACGCGCGCGGGCTGTTTTGCCGGCTGATCGGCGACGATCAGGTCTTCGCAGCCGGCCACCACGGGCGCCTGGTGTGCAGCGCGCCCGCCACGATCGCCGGCCTTGCCGAGGTGCCCGGCATCGGTCCACGGCCGCTGGGCTTCGAACCGGCCGGCGTTATCGACCTCGCCGCGCGGCTGGTCCCCGGGCATGAGGTGGCGCGTTTCCAGGAGGAATCCACCGACACGATCGCCGGCTGCCTCGTGCCGCGCATCGATGTCGTCCAACGCAATGTCGCCGGCGCGCTGCCGGCGTTGGCGGCTCGGCTTTCGATCGCGCCGTTTTTGTGATCCGGTCCCGCTTTTTTGTTGCAATGCGTCAAAATGGCTCGGGCCGCCGCAATTTTGGGCTTGTAAACCGGCCGTGCGTCGACAAGATAGCGCTCCCGCCGCCTGGAATGGCCGGCGAATATAAGATACGCCTGTAAAGCGGCGATGACGGGAGCCACCAAAGAATGATCGGACTCGTGCTTGTGACGCACGGTCAACTCGCCACCGAGTTCCGGCATGCCGTAGAACATGTGGTGGGGCCACAAGACAATTTCGAAACCGTTGCGATCGGCGCCGACGACGACATGGAGCAGCGCCGGTCCGATATCGTCGACGCCGTCGCGCGCGTCGACACCGGCGCCGGCGTGATCGTGCTCACCGACATGTTCGGCGGCACGCCTTCCAACCTGGCCATCTCGGTGATGGAATCCGGCCGCACCGAGGTCATCGCCGGCATGAACCTGCCGATGCTGATCAAGCTCTCCTCGGTGCGCAAGGGGGACAACATGGCGGCGGCGCTCGACGAGGCGCAGGCCGCGGGCCGCAAATACATCAACGTCGCCAGCCAACTCCTGAGCAGCAAATGAATGCATTGTCGCCCAGCAAGGACGAGGTTGTGCGGGACTTCCCGATCGTCAACCAGCGCGGTTTGCATGCCCGCGCCTCGGCCAAGTTCGTGCAGGTCGCGAGCGGCTTCGACGCCACCATCCATGTCGAGAAGGACGGCGTGAAGGTCGGCGGCACCTCGATCATGGGCCTGATGATGCTGGCGGCAAGTCCCGGCTATTCGATCCGCGTCACCGCCAGCGGACCGGAAGCAGGCCCGGCGATGGACGCGCTGGAGCAACTGGTGGCCTCGCGCTTCGGCGAGGAAATCTGAAGTCTTTTGCTTCGGTGCGTGTCGTGATCCCAAAACCGCCGCGCACTTTTGGGCGACATGTTTTTTGCATGTGCATGTCGTGAGCCCAAAACCGCTGAGCACTTTTGGGCGACGTGCATTGCCCTCCAGAGACATGTGCGCATAAAGATTTCTTTATGTCCCATTGTCGTTTGACGACCGATCTGCTAGTCAGGCCGGCAATTCGCGCCCTTCCCCGCGCCTCCCGGCGCCCGGCGCGTTCTAAAAGACAAATCACACCGGAGCACTGTCATGACGGGTAGCAAGGACTATGTGGTCGCCGATATCGCGCTTGCCGGCTGGGGCCGCAAGGAGATCGAGATCGCCGAAACCGAAATGCCGGG
>NZ_JANINM010000388.1 GCF_024509055.1 Mesorhizobium sp.
TCGACCAGTTCCTCCATGTCGTTGATCGAGCGCTGCAGGTTGCGGATATGCGTGCCGATGTCACGCAGATAGCCCTGCAGGACGAAGAACGAGGTCAGCACGAAGGCAACGTCGCCGGCGCTCGCCTGGCCCCATGCCCAAAGCAGCAGCGCCAGGCCGATCACAGCCGCCCGCATCAGGAGCAGCATCGCTCCCTGCAGGGTGCCGTTGACCGTCCCGCGCACCCAGGTGCGGCCGGTGCGCTGCCGCCATTTGGCAACCACGCGGGCAAGACGCGCTTCCTCGCGCAATTCTGCGCCGAAGCCCTTGACCACCGCGTTGCAGCTCACCGCATCGGCCAACGCGCCGCCCAGGCGCGTATCCCACGAATTGGCAAGACGCGCCGCCGGCGCGACGTAACCAAGCGACAAGATCGCGGTGATGCCTATGAACAGCACGGAGCCGATCGCCACGACCACGCCCATCATCGGCCAGAACCAGCCGAGCAGCAGCGTCGAGCCTAGAAGCATGACGATCGACGGCAGCAGCGCGATCAGGATCGTGTCGTTGAGCAGGTCGAGCGCCCACATGCCGCGCGTGATCTTGCGCACTGTCGAGCCGGCGAAACTGTTGGCGTGCCAGTCCGTCGAGAAGCGCTGCACCCTGTGGAAGGCGTCGGCGGCTGTGTCCGACATCATTTTGAGCGTCAGTTCAACAATCCACATGAAGGCGGCATTGCGCAGCACGACGCCGGCCAGCGCCAGTGCAATCAGCATCGAGAAAGCCGCGATCGCGGCATTCCACGCGACCTCGTCCGCGCCGGCGCTGCTGGCGACGGCGTCGACCAGACGGCCGGAATAGAGCGGGGTCAGCACATCCGCGAGCGTCGCGAGCAGGAACGCGCCTATGATGAGCGACAGCCGCCAGGGCTGCCGGCGCCAATGGCCAAAAGTGAAGCCAAGCACGCTGCGAAAGGCGCTCGCGCGCAGGTCGATCTTGAAACGAGCCATGATGTCATCCGGGCGCAATTGTGCCCGGTCCCGATAAAGTCAAATTGGAAAAACCCGCGGGTGGCGCCGTGACGCCTTGCAATGCGGAGGTTCAGTATGTTTGGCCGCGCACACTCAGGCGGCGACCGACAGCGGCAAAAGCCTCTTCTGCGTCCGGCGCTCCGAAAATCGTCCGGAGCGGTGACGCAGACCTAGGCCTCGCGGCCTCGCATAACGATGTCAAATCCTGCCATACGGTCCTCCCCAGAGGGAATCGCGGGAGAGGTTCTTATAGGGGCGACCCACCACCTCGCCAAGCCAGACTGTTCCCAAAACGACATCTGGTTCAAGCACTGGTGCTATTCTGCAACAACGACCGGTTGTGCCCCCGCATTCAGGCAGAGGGCTTGCGCTCCAGTCGCATGTAGCGACCGTCGGCCTTGAACCCGAACTTCTCATAGAGACCGTGGGCGTCGTTGGTCGAAAGGCTCCAATGCACGACCGTCTTCATCTCGGGATGGTCGATAAGAGCCTGCACGAGTCGTATGCCGATCCCTTGCCCACGATACCTCTGCCATATGATGACGTCGCACAGATAGGCAAAGACGGTGTAGTCGGTGATCGCCCTGGCGAAGCCGACCTGCACTCCTTCGACATAGGCGCCGACGCAAAGCGAGCTTGCGAAAGCCCGTCGATGGAGCTCGTCGTTGCGTTCGGCTCCCCAGTAACTGGCCATCAACTGGTCTGAGGTCGCGCGGAAATCGATCCGCGACGGGTCGAAGCTGATTTCAATGTCGGGCATGGACAAGACTGCGATCGTGTTGGCGGTGGGTCGAAGGTGCCTAACCGCGGTCCCGGAACCGGTTGGTGATCGGGTAGCGGCGGTCGCGGCCAAAATTCTTCTTCGTGATCTTCACGCCAGGTGCTGCCTGCCTGCGCTTGTATTCGGCGATATAAAGCAGATGCTCGATTCGGTTGACCGTAGCGCGCTCATGGCCGCGCGCGACGATGTCGTCGACGCTCATCTCGTTCTCGACCAGGCATTCCAGGATGTCATCCAGCACCGGATAGGGTGGCAGCGAATCCTGGTCGGTCTGGTTCTCGCGCAGCTCGGCCGACGGCGCCTTGTCGATGATGTTGTTCGGAATGACTTCGCCGGACGGCCCGAGCGCGCCCGGCGGCACATGCGCGTTGCGCCAGCGCGACAATGCGTAGACCTGCATCTTGTAGAGGTCTTTGATCGGGTTGAAGCCGCCGTTCATGTCACCGTAGAGCGTCGCGTAGCCGACCGACATCTCGCTCTTGTTGCCGGTCGTGACCACCATGGAACCGAACTTGTTCGAGATCGCCATCAGGATCGTGCCGCGTGCACGGCTCTGCAGATTTTCCTCGGTAATGCCTTCCTGCGTGCCCTCGAAGAGCTGGGTGAGCGCGTGCCTGAAACCTTCGACGGGCTCGAAGATCGGAACGATGTCGTAGCGGCAGCCGAGCGCCCTGGCGCAATCTTCCGCGTCCTTGAGCGAGTCCTTCGAGGTATAGCGATAGGGCATCATGACGGTGCGCAACCGCTCCTCGCCGAGCGCATCGACGGCCAGCGCCGCGCAGATCGCGGAATCGATGCCGCCCGAAAGGCCGAGCACCACGTTCTTGAAGCCATTCTTGTTGACGTAGTCGCGCAGGCCGAGCATGCAGGCGCGGTAGTCGGCCTCTTCCCTGTCCGGAATCCTCGACATCGGGCCTTCCGAGCAGACCCAATGATCGCCCTTCCGCCGCCAGGTCGTGACGTCGACCGCGTCCTCGAACTGGCTCATCTGGAAGGCGAGCGTCTTGTCCGCGCCGATGGCGAACGAGGCGCCGTCGAAGATCAGCTCGTCCTGGCCGCCAAGCTGGTTGGCATAGATCATCGGCAGGCCGGTTTCGATGACCTGCCTGATGACGACCTGGTGGCGAACGTCGATCTTTGCGCGATAGTAAGGCGAGCCGTTCGGGACCAGCAGGATTTCCGCCCCGCTTTCGGCCAGTGTCTCGCAGACGGCGATGTCGCCCCAGATATCCTCGCAGATCGGAATGCCCAACCGAACGCCGCGAAAATTGACCGGTCCTTGCAGCTCAGGCCCGGCCTGGAAAACGCGCTTCTCGTCGAACTCGCCGTAGTTCGGCAAGTCAAGCTTGTAGCGCTCGGCAATGATCTTGCCGCCGTCGGCAACGACAATCGAGTTGTGCGTGCCGGACCGGCGCTTCAGCGGCGTGCCAATGATCACGCCCGGGCCGCCATCGGCGGTGTCGTTGGCGAAATCCTGCGCTGCCTTTTCGCATGCCTTGAGGAAGGACGGTTTCAACACCAGGTCCTCCGGCGGATAGCCAGCCAGGAACAGCTCGGTATAGAGCACCAGGTCCGCGCCCTGCCGTGCCGCGTCCGCCCTCGCCTCGCGCGCCTTTGCCAGGTTGCCGGCGACGTCGCCAACGGTTGGGTTAAGCTGGGCGACAGCAATGCGCAGGATGTCGGGAGCGGTCTGGGTCATGTGATGGGTTTAGCTTGGCCGAAATCGGTCGGCAATGGCGATCGTTTGTACCAAATCCGCTGCCCGTGGATGGGACCCTAGTCGCCCATATACTCGCTCAAGGCTTCAACCGAATGGTTCTCGCCTATCGACATCGCCAGGATGCGCGAAATGTGCCGCGCGGCAGACCGCTCTCGGCCGACCACCGGTTGATCTGGGCCTGGATCTTGTCGAGGTCGCGTTTGGAGGTCGGGCTCTCGGCGATATCGAGGCCGGCGTCGCGCAACGCAGCCGCCATATCGGCCGACACGACGAACGTGTCCCACTCCAGCCAGCGCAGGAAATACTGCCCGGTGTTGCCGCCGAGCCGACTGCCATGCTTGGCGAGGTAGGCGGTCAGCCCGACCTGGTCGTCGGCCGGCCAGTTGGCGATGAATTTGCCGAAGCTGCCATGCTCCTTCGATACCCGATCGACGAAAATTGCGTTGTCTCGCACCGACTTGATCTTCTGTGGATTGCGCACGATGCGGCTGTCGGAAGCCAGCTCGTGCCAGAAATCGTCGGGTTGGAACAGCAGCCGCTTCGGCTCGAAGCCGAGGAAAGCTTCCTCGAAGCCCGGCCATTTCTGCTCGATGACGCGCCAGACGAAACCGGCGGCAAAGATGCGCTCGGCCATGGTCGAGAGGATTCGGTCGTCCGGGACTTTCGCCACCGCCGCATTGTCGGGCATCGGCCCGAGCAACGGCGACAACGCTTGCTCACCGCCCTTGCGCTTTGCCGCCCGGGCACGAATCTTCTGGAAATCGAGCATCGCCGGTCCTCGCCTCTCCGATCAATCTACCACTTCCCGTCAGGCAAGGTAGTCTCTACCTCTATCGTGGCTCTGGCGATGGAAGACATCATGCGAAGGACGACAGGAGACCTGGCGGATATGGCCGATCGGATCGGCAGGCAGTTCCCTGCGCGGTCCGCGACGCAATGACCGAGGCCATCCATCGTCTGATCGAGCAGTATGGACTGTTCGCGGTCTTCCTGGGTTGTCTTGCGGAAGGTGAGAGCGCCGCGATCCTGGGCGGCTTCTTTGCGCATCAGCAGGTTTTCGTGCCTTGGCAGGCCTTCCTGGCCACGTTTCTCGGCGCGTTCATCGGCGACACGTTCTTCTTCACCCTTGGCCGCAGCTTTGCCGAGCATCCCTTTGTGCGCAGGCTGCGTCGGCGGCCCGGCTTCCGCCGCGCCTATCACCTGCTCAATACCCATCCCAACATTTTCGTTCTGACGAACCGCTACATCTACGGAATGCGCCTCGTCGGCGGGATCGCAGCCGGACTGTCCACCGTGCCTGCGCCGCGCTTCGTCATCCTCAATGCCATCTCATCAGCGGTCTGGGCCGCACTGTTCGGCACGCTGGGCTATGTCTTCGGCCTCGGCGCGGAACGCCTGATCGGCCAGGCGCTGGCCCGGCACGAGCGCCTGCTCATCGCGCTGGCGGTCGGTCTCGGCGTGGCGGTCCTTGCCTGGCTGGTTGCCCGGCATTTCGCTGGAAGGGAACGTGCCAAGGACGCGAAGGAAGATCAGGCTGCTTCCTGACGTTCGATAGTCTTGCGTCCGGCCGATTCAGATCGGCGCGCCGGTGATCCGCTCAATGATGGCGATGCCCCATACGCCGGCGGCTATCGCGATCGAAATGAGAACCGCCAGCGAGCCGCAGTCCTTGGCAAGCTGGATATCAATGTGGAACTCGCGCGAGATCGCATCGCAGGCCGCTTCGATACCGGTGTTGAGCACTTCGACCATGATGAGGAGCAGGACCGCCCCGATCAGCAAGGCATAGCCGCGCCATGATACCGAGATGAACCAGCCGGCCGGCAGGGCGAGCACGAACAAAAGCAGTTCCTGCTGGAAGGCTTTTTCATGGGCGGCCAGCTTGCGGAAGGCCCGCACCGAATTGATGAATGCATCGACCAGCCGCTGCATGCCCAGCCCCTCTTTGAGTCATTGGCAGGGGATATCGCAACGGCCGGATCAATGGAATAAGCCAATACCTCCAAAAATCATTCGTCCGCGACCTTTATCGACGGCGTCGACTTCTCGAACTGCGGCAAGCTATCGTCGATCGAATAGTAATCGCCCTTGTCGCCGACGAAGATATGGCTTTCGGCGGAAAGACCGGACGGTCTGTCGAACGACCCCGCCATGATCGAGATGGTGTCCAACTCATTATGTTTCCAGAACAGCAAGGAACCACAGATGCGGCAAAAGCCGCGTTTGGCGACGCCGGAAGCGCCATACCACGTGACGCCTTCAGTTCCCTCTATGTCGATGTCGGCATCATTGGAGGAGGTTGCAGCGACGAAATGGCCACTCTGTTTGCGGCATTGCGAGCAGTGACAATACACGACCCCGCGCAACCGGCCCCTCGTTTTGAAGCGAACCGCGCCGCATAGGCATGATCCGCTGTGATTGTCTTCCATTCCGGCCTCCTTCGGCATTACCCGATCCACCACGCTGACAGAATTCCAGCTTTGCGGATGCCTGGCATAGGCAAATGCGACACCAGGTGGCCGCGATTCGGAGACCGTTCCCGCAGAGGCATTGCAGCCTGTGGTAGCGAAGACAATGAGGAAATGCAGGCCATTAAGGAAACTTTAGCGCAACCGCATCTATGATTCCTGCAAGCGAAGGTCGTGGTAGGGGATGCATCTTCGCATCCGCAATTCCGATCCAAATCCCCTCCCGGGCAACGACCGGCCGAGGCAGGCCGAGGTCGCTCTCAAGGGGGAACTATTGAATATGCAGCCGGCAGCCGTCCCTACCGACAGGAATACCGACATCGCCAGCACCGTGGTTGCGACCATGCGCCAGCTCGGAGTGCTCGGACTGCCCCGCAACTACGAAATTTTCTACGAAGCTCTGAGCGGCAGCAACCGCGAGCTCAGTCTTGCCGTGGTCTCCTTGAGCAACCGGCCCACCCAGGAGGATCTCGACAACATCGGTCGCACCTTCCTTCCCCAACACCACGGCCCCTCCATCGTCGAGAACGCCCGGGACGCCATTGCCAAGGAGCTCGAGGATGTCGCAGCTCTCCTCAGGAGTGAGCGTACGCATATCGAGAAATATGGCCGTATCCTCGACGAAACGTCGAGTGGCCTCAACAACCGCAGCCTGCTTTCGCAGGAATTGCTGCACAAAATTGCCAGCGCCATGTCGGCCGCCACCAATTCAACGCTGGATCACAATCGCCAGTTCTCCAGCACGCTCAGCGACAAGACCGCTGAGCTCGAAAGCGTCAAGTCGAAGCTCGAGGAATACAAGCGTCTGGCCAACACCGACCCGTTGACCCAGATCTGGAACCGGCGTGCCTTCGACAAGGAGATAACCCGGATCTACAACAGCAACCGGGGGATCCTGTTCAACGCCCTCATCCTTGCCGACATCGACCGCTTCAAGGACATCAACGACCGCTACGGCCACCCGGTCGGCGACAAGATTATCCAGATCATCGCCGATATCTTGCAGTCCAGCGTTCGCGCCGACATGTTCGTGGCCCGCACCGGCGGCGAGGAGTTTGCGATCATCGTCGAGGGCGCCGGCGAGGACACCACTTATGAGATCGCGGAACGTATCCGCGTTTTGATCGAACAGACGCCGTTCACCAGCAGCCAGACCGGCATGAATTACGGCACCGTGACCCTATCCATGGGCATCTGCATGGCGTCCGAGGCCGAGAGCGCGGAAGACCTCTACACCAAGGCCGACCGGGCGCTCTACCGCTCCAAGGTCAGCGGCCGCAACCGCGTCACCAGGCATTCCACCATGGCCGGCCGCGCCGGCAAGGGCTGGCTGCTCTACAAGAAGGACTGAGTTTCGGCAAAAGCCACGCCGAACATCGCACGCCCTTTCCAAGTGAATTTTTGTGGACTATATTTTCTACAGAAATGAATGGGTGCGCAATGGAACGTCCAGTCGCCATGACGGCGGCGGAGAATGCCGTCATAACCAAGGCCACGCTGCGCGCGGCCGACCTGCTCGACATAACCGCGAAGACACTCGCCCTTGTCATCGGCGTGTCCGAGGCAACGGTTTCGCGCATGCGCAAGCAGGAATTCCTGCTTGAGCGGGGCACCAAGCCGTTCGAGCTCGCCGTACTATTCGTCCGCCTGTTCCGCTCGCTCGACGCCATAGTCGGTGGCGACGAAACCGTGGCCCGGGCATGGCTGAAGAGCCCTAACACAGCGCTCGACGCTACGCCGCTTGAGAAGATCCTGACGATTGCCGGACTTGTCGATGTCATCGCCTACCTGGACTCCCGACGCGCTCTCGTCTGAGGCCGTCAGCCTCGAAGGCAAGTACTGGCGCATGGTCGAGGCGCAGCATCGCGTTTCGACGCTTAAGCTTGTCGACACGCTCGACGAGCAGACGCAGTTGGAAAACCTGATCGAGGAAACCAAGCCGCAGATCCCGCTCGAATGCCGCCACCTTCACTACCTGCTGGCGACCCCCTTCCGCTACGGTTCGGTCTACCCTTACGGTTCGCGCTTCCGCCGTTCCGGCAAGACCAAGGGGGTCTACTATGCCGCCCAGACCGTGCTGACGGCGGTGGCCGAGATGGCCTTCTACCGATTGCTGTTTTTCGCCGAGTCGCCGCAAACGCAATGGCCGAGCGATGCCGCCGAATACACTGCCTTTGCCGCCGCTATAAAATGCGACCGGGCTATCGACCTCAACCGGCCGCCACTCGACCGCGACGAGAAGGCATGGACGCATCCGACCGACTACGCCGCCTGCCAGGCCATTGCCGATGTCGCGCGCGAGGCGGAAATGCAAGCCATCCGCTACCGCTCCGTGCGCGATCCGAAGGGCGCCAACATAGCGCTGCTGACCTGTCGCGGCTTTGCAAAGGCGAAGCCGCTGGAACCGCAAACCTGGCGCATTCGCATCGGCTCGTTCGGCATCCAGGCCATTTGCGAATTTCCGGAAAGGCGGATCGAGTTCTCGCGGACTGCCTTCGCCGACCCACGGCTGTCGACCATGCTCTGGGAGCGCGGGCGCTAGGCCAGGATGTTCACCGCCCGCGCGGCCACAAGCGCGATGGTCAGCAGCGAGATCATCGCCTCGGCCATCATCAGCAATTTTGCGCGCTGGGTGAGCGGCATGGTGTCGGTCGGCGAGAAAGCCGTGGCATTGGTGAAGGCGAGGAAGACATAGTCGACGAAGCCGGGCAGCCAGTCGCGGGCTTCGCGATCGGGCAGCATCATCTGCGGGAACAGGAAATCGGCCTGGGCGCGCTTGACGAGGCCGCAGGTCGGCGGGCCACCCCGGTCGGTGTTCCAGAACCATAGCGCGAAGACGATGACGTTGGTCACCCAGATGTTGAGCGCGTCGACGAGAAGCGTCGTGCCGCCACCGGCATGGCCTTGCAGCAGTGCCCGCACCAGGAAGACCAGCGATCCGCAATTCATCAAGCTGATGACGCCGGTCATCGCCAGTGCCGTCCGGCGAATGAAGACGCGAAACCGACCGATCGCGTACCAGTGTTCGTTGTCGACGGCTTTTTGCGTCTGCATCTGCGTCCAGGCCGTCGCTATCGACAGGGGCACGAGGAGCGCGGCTTCGATCGCAGGCGCCAGCCAGCGCGGACCGAACGACAGGTCGTTGATGACCAGAAGCTGCAGGCAAATGATCACGAGAACCGCGGCCCGGGCCAACCAGAAGTCGAGCGCGCGGTGGTGGATGATGGCATGCTCGTGGCGCATGGCGAATCCTGACTGCGGGATGGCAACGGGCGGAGCGTGACCTCCCTACCCGTCAGACATACGCGAAACCGGCCGCGATCATGCCCATCGCGCCCAGGGCCAACGACGCCATCCAGGGCCAGCGCTTGCCATGAGTGATGATCGACAGCGTCGCGACGGCGATGGAAATGTGCAGCAGCGTGACGCCGAATGTCAGCACGTGATGCCTGTGCTCACGAACCTCGCTGTCGCGGAGCTTTTCATCGACCTGCTTCTCGAACTCGGTCGCCTTGGCCTGTATGTCCGCGCTGTCGGCTTCGTTTCGCTTCGCGTTGGCCTGGAACTGGTCGGCGGCAGGGCCGCCCATGGCGGCCGCGATCTCATAGCTGTTCTTCTTTATGCTCTTGGCCTGGAAGAAGCCCCACTGATCGCTCGCCTTGTTCTGCAGATAGGCGGCCTCGCTCTTGTCGTTGATCGCCTCGGCGGTTTCGAGCGACTCGAAACTGCCCACCGTTGCGGCCAACACGGCCAGCACCGCTATCGTCACCGAGACCGTGGTCAGAAACGGATTGCCCTCATGCGCGGCATGTTCGGCATGTTCCGCGTGTTCCAGATGTTCCTGTGTTTCGTCTTCCATTTGCCGTCCCCACCGGAATCCTGCCGGATTATATGGTTTCAGCAGAGACACCTCCTCGGAAATCTTGGTCTTGCGATGGTATTGAAAACATACATTTTCGTAAGGTTTGCTGTCGGGGCTATTGGAAAATCCCGCTGGTGTGATTTAAGCGCGCGCAATTGAGCCGGTGTGACCAAAGACACGCATGTCAGGAACCAGTGAACCCGTGAATGTTTGGCCGGCAACTGATCTGGTACCGGCTACCAGCAGTCGACCGGCGTCGCGCTGGGACGATCTGTTGCGTCAACCATCGCATTTCCTGGCACTTCTCTGCCTTGCCCAGCTTCTGTGCTGGACCATCATGCCGGCAATCGTCAACGTCGGCCCGCCTGGCGACGTCGTCGAGGGGTTCATGTGGGGCCGCGAATGGACCCTGCTGACTTACAAGCACCCGCAACTTCCGTGCTGGCTATTGGAAATCAGCCATCTGCTGACGGGGTCGTTTCGCTGGCCGCAATATCTGCTGTCGCAACTCACGGTCTCGACTACCTTTGTCCTTGTCTATCTGCTGGCCCGCGACATCATGGGCTCGACACGCGCGCTGGCCGCCGTTCTGCTGATGCCGACCATATATTTTTTCGGCTGGCCAACACCGCAATTCAACCATGACTATGCGCAGATGCCGTTCTGGGCGGGCATATGCCTGTTGTTGTGGCGCGCGGCACGCGACGGAAAACCGGTCTGGTGGCTAGCCCTGGGTCTCGTCTCGGCTATGGGGCTCTATGCCAAGTTCTCCACCGGCCTTCTGCTGTCATTCGGCGCCGTGTGGCTTTTGTACGACCCCCGCGCCCGCCGCCAGCTTGCCACCCCCTGGCCGTGGCTCGGCCTGGCGATTTTCCTCGCGATCGTCGCGCCGCTGGCCGTGGCGCTTTACAGGATGGACTTCCTGCCCCTGACCTATGCCTCTATGCGCAACGAGTGGGTGCTGGTCCACCGCGCCCGCCTTTACTACATCGGGGTTCAGCTCGCCGCCCTGTCCGGGTTCGCCGTCGTTCTTGGCCTGTCCGGCCTTTTGCGGCGACCTGTCCAGACCGAGCCGGCACCTTTGCGGCGCCACCCTGCCCCCGAACCACGCGCGGTGATCTATCTGGTGTGGATGGGCCTTGGGCCTGCGCTTCTGGTGATGGCCGCCTCGCTGTTTACGGGCACTGGCGAGTCCTGGGGGGCGACGATGTACAACCTGGTCGGCGCCGTGGCCATCGCGCTGTTGGGTGAGCGTCTCGGAACAAAGGAGCTTCGCCGGCTGGCGATCCTTTCGCTGATCTGCGTCGTTGGCGTATCCAGCGGCTATGCGGCGGGACGCTGGACAGGTTGCAACGAGCTCGGACATCTGCAGCCCGTCTGTTGGCCGGCGCGGTCCGTTTCGGAAGCGGCCGAAACCATCTGGCACGAGAGCGTGCCCGGGCGCCTGGGTATCGTCGGCGGCGATGA
Source organism: Mesorhizobium sp. (assembly GCF_024509055.1). Lineage (GTDB taxonomy): Bacteria > Pseudomonadota > Alphaproteobacteria > Rhizobiales > Rhizobiaceae > Mesorhizobium. Next base: position 11,309 of record NZ_JANINM010000388.1, read on the forward strand.
CACCGTCGCCATGCTCGCGGGGCTCAACGCCCCGGACCAGCCTTCGATTTTCACGGCGCTCGACAAGCGACTCGCGCCGTGGATCACCGAGCAGCGCCTGCACGAGCAGGGCATGCTGCTAGTCTGGCACGGCAACGGGCCTGCTTCCCCACAGTTCAAGGCCTGGATTGCCGGCCTGCCGGTCAAGACCGTTCTTTTCGACTGGTCACGTAAGTCGCCGCCGATAGCGGTTAACTTTGCCGTCGTCCCGCCGGGGAAAACCAGCTTCCCTGGTAATCCGCCAGGACCTCCAGATCCGGACTAACAGCCTCGGACGGACAGGCGACGCCGAATCTCTTCGGCGTGCCTTGCCAAACCTGATTGCTCAGCCGTTGGCGGCCTGCTTGTGCTGGACCGGATGGCTCTTCTTCAACAGGTCGGAGACCAGGAACGCGAGTTCGATCGCCTGGTCGGCGTTGAGGCGCGGGTCGCAATGGGTGTGATAGCGGTCCTGCAGGTCTTCCGCAGTGATGGCGCGCGCGCCACCCGTGCATTCGGTGACGTTCTTGCCGGTCATCTCGACATGGATGCCGCCCGGATGCGTGCCCTCAGCGCGGTGCACTTCAAAGAAGGTCTGCACTTCCTTGAGGATGCGATCGAACGGACGCGTCTTATAGCCGGCAGCCTCGATCGTGTTGCCATGCATCGGATCGGACGACCACACGACGTTGCGGCCCTCCTTCTTCACCGCCCGCACCAGCTTCGGCAGGTGCTCGGCAACCTTGTCCGAGCCAAAGCGGGCGATCAGCGTCAGCCGGCCAGCCTCGTTCTCCGGGTTGAGCAGGTCGATCAGTTCGAGCAGGCCGTCCGGCGTCAGCGACGGGCCGCATTTCAGGCCGAGCGGGTTCTTGATGCCACGGCAGTATTCGACATGCGCATGGTCGGGCTGGCGCGTGCGATCGCCGATCCAGATCATGTGGCCGGACGTCGCGTACCAATCGCCTGAAGTGGAGTCGACGCGGGTCAGCGCCTCCTCATAGCCCAGCAGCAGCGCTTCGTGGCTGGTGTAGAAATCGGTCTCGCGCAGCGAATAGTTGGTTTCCGAGGTGATGCCGACGGCCTTCATGAAATCCATCGTCTCGGTGATGCGGTTGGCGAGCGACTGATATTTCTCGCCCTGCGGGCTATCCGCCACGAAGCCGAGCATCCAGCGATGCACGTTTTCCAGGCTGGCATAGCCACCCTGCGCGAAGGCGCGCAGAAGGTTGAGCGTCGCGGCCGACTGGCGGTAGGCCATCTCCTGCCTGGCAGGGTCCGGAATGCGCGACTTGGCGTCGAACTCGATGCCGTTGATGATGTCGCCGCGGTAGCTCGGCAGCGTCACGCCGGCCTTGGTCTCATTGTCGGACGAGCGTGGCTTGGCGAACTGGCCGGCGACACGGCCGACCTTCACCACCGGCTGCGCGCCGGCGAAGGTGAGCACCACCGACATCTGCAGGAAAACGCGGAAGAAGTCGCGGATGTTGTCCGCGCCATGCTCGGCGAAGCTCTCGGCGCAATCACCCCCCTGGAGCAGGAACGCCTCGCCCGCGGCGACCGCCGCCAGTTGCTTCTTCAGCTTGCGTGCCTCACCGGCAAAGACCAGCGGCGGAAAGGTGGCGAGTTGAGCTTCCGTAGCCTTCAGCACCGCAGGGTCCGGATAAGCGGGGACCTGCTTGATCGGCATTGCTCTCCAAGAATTCGGCGACCATTTTGTCATCGCTGCACCCAAACGCCCTTTCAGTGCAACTCCAGGAAAAGTGCGAAGCGATTTTCCGTCCGGAATTGCGTCAAACAAATAAACAGGCGCCCTCGCCTGCAAATCCACCCTTAAGCAGGGTCGCGGCTCCATACACGAAGCCGATTACCTATTCTAGCCGGGTTTTTCAGCAGTGGCGAATGGTCCGATACCGTTAGGCCGCCTTGTCGACCAGGCGCGCCAATTGGGTCATGACCACGGCCGATCCTGCCAGTCGCTTCTCGGCATTCGGCCAGTCGCGGATGAAGACCACGCTGTGATCCGCCCTGATCTTGGCGAGCGAGCCCTGCTCGCCGATGTACTTGACCAGGCCGACCGGGTCGGGGAATTCGCGCTTGCGGAAATGGATGACGACCCCTTTGGGCCCGGCATCCAGCTTCTCGACATTGGCCTTGCGGCAGAGCGCCTTGATGAAGACGATCTTCAACAGATGCGTCACCTCTTCCGGAAGCGGTCCGAAACGGTCGATCAGTTCGGCGCCGAAGCCATCGATCTCCTCGGTGGTTTCGAGGTCGCCGAGCCGGCGGTAGAGCGCCATGCGGAGCTGCAGGTCCGGCACATAGCTTTCGGGGATCATCACGGCGGTGCCGACCGCGATTTGCGGCGACCAGCCGCCATCCTGCGCCTCGCCCGTATCCTTCACCTCGGCCACTGCTTCTTCCAGCATCTGCTGGTAGAGCTCGAAGCCGACCTCCTTGATATGGCCGGACTGCTCTTCGCCGAGCAGATTGCCGGCGCCACGGATGTCAAGGTCGTGGCTGGCGAGCTGGAAGCCGGCGCCGAGCGTGTCGAGCGACTGCAGCACCTTCAGCCGGCGCTCGGCCGTATCGGTGAGCTTGCGGTTGGCCGGTAGCGTGAACAGCGCGTAGGCGCGCACCTTCGACCGTCCGACGCGGCCGCGCAGCTGATAGAGCTGGGCCAGCCCGAACATGTCGGCCCGGTGGATGATCAGCGTGTTGGCGGTTGGGATGTCGAGGCCGGATTCGACGATGGTCGTCGACAGAAGCACGTCGTACTGGCCATCGTAGAAGGCGTTCATGATGTCGTCGAGCTCGCCCGGCGGCATCTGGCCGTGAGCAACCGCCACTTTCAACTCCGGCACGGATTCCTTCAGGAAATCATGGATTTCGGCAAGATCGCTGATGCGCGGCACCACATAGAACGAATGGCCGCCACGATAGCGTTCGCGCAGCAGCGTCTCGCGGATCACCAACGGATCGAAGGGCGAGATAAAGGTGCGCACCGCCATGCGGTCGACCGGCGGCGTTGCAATCAGCGACAGTTCGCGCACGCCGGTCAGCGCCAGTTGCAGCGTGCGCGGGATCGGCGTCGCCGACAGCGTCAGCACATGCACATCGCTCTTGAGGTCCTTCAGCCGCTCCTTGTGCTTGACGCCAAAGTGCTGCTCCTCGTCGATGATCAAAAGCCCGAGGCGCTTGAATGAGATCGAGCTGCCGAGCAGCGCATGCGTGCCGACAACGACATCGACCGTACCGTCGGCGATGCCTTTCTTGGTCTCGGCCAGTTCCTTGGAGCCGACCAGGCGCGAGGCCTGCGCGATGCGGATCGGCAGGCCCGAGAAGCGCTGCGCAAAGGTCTTGAAATGCTGACGCGACAGCAGCGTCGTGGGCACCACCACGGCGACCTGGAAACCCTCCATCGCAGCGATGAAGGCGGCGCGAAGCGCCACTTCCGTCTTGCCGAAGCCGACGTCGCCGCAGACCAGGCGGTCCATCGGCTTGCCGGCGCCGAGGTCGTCCATGACAGCATCGATCGCCGTCTGCTGGTCGTCCGTCTCTTCATAGGGGAAGCGCGCGGCGAACTCGCCGTACAGGCCCTCGGCCGGGATCATCGCCGGCGCCGCGCGCATCTGCCGCTCGGCAGCGATGCGGATCAGTTGCCCCGCCATGTCGAGCAGGCGCCGCTTCAGCCGCGCCTTGCGCGCCTGCCAGGCGCCGCCGCCAAGCTTGTCGAGCGGTGCCTCGGCCGAATCCGAGCCGTAGCGCGACAGAAGCTCGATGTTTTCAACCGGCAGGAACAGCCGGTCGTCGCCGGCATAGTGGATTTCGAGGCAGTCATGCGGTGCGCCCACCGCCTCAATGGTGCGCAGGCCGACGAAACGGCCGATGCCGTGGTCGGCATGCACCACGATGTCGCCCGCCGACAGCGACGAGGCCTCGGCGATGAAATCGGACGCGCGCTTCTTGCGCTTCGACCGCCGGATGAGCCTGTCGCCGAGGATATCCTGTTCGGCAACGACCACCAGATTGTCGGTCTCGAAGCCGGATTCGAGCGGCAGCACGGCAAGACCTGCCTGCCCCGGCTCGAGCTTTTCGACATCGGCAAGCGTCGCCACAGGCTTCAGATTGCCGAGATGGTGTTCGGCGAGAATCTGGCCGAGGCGGTCGAGCGAACCTTCCGTCCAGCCGGCGACGACGACACGGCGGCGCGCGGCGCGCTCGTCAGCGATGTGTTTTACGACAACATCGAAAACGTTGATGTTCGGGTCAGCGCGTTCCTCGGCAAAACTGCGCCCTTGCCGCGAGCCAGCGTGGAACACCTTCTTGCCCCCGACGTCGGGCGCATCGAAGACGGTGAAGTCGATATCCTCGCGCGGACCGAGCGAAGCCTTGAGGTTCTCGGGCGAGAGGTAGAGCAGGTCCGGCGCCACCGGCTTGTAGGGCACGGCATCCTTGAGCGCGCTGTCGGCCTGCTTCCGGCGTGCCTCATAGTGATCGAGGATCAGCGTGTGGCGCTCGGCCAGCGCCTCATGCGCCAGATGGTCGAAGACGACAGGCGCATCCGGCAGATAGTCGAACACCGTCTCCAGCCGCTCGTAGAAGAACGGCAGCCAGTGCTCCATGCCGGCAAAGCGCCGCCCCTCGCTCACCGCCGCATAGAGCGCGTCGTCGCGCGACGGCGCGCCGAAGGCCTCGATGTAGGAGCGGCGGAACCGGCTGATCGTCTCCGGCATCAGCGCCACTTCGCTCATTGCCTGCAGCGACATCGATTTGCGCTGCCCGGTCGTGCGTTGCGTGGCGACGTCGAAGACCCGGATCGATTCCAGCGTATCGCCGAAGAAGTCCAGGCGCAGCGCTTCGCTCCAGCCCGGCGCGAAGAGGTCGAGGATACCGCCTCGCACAGCGAATTCGCCGAGGCCGCGCACAGTCGGCACGCGTTCGAAACCGGAGGTCTCCAGCCGCGCGACCAAAGCATTCATGTCGATCTGGTTGCCGGGCTTGGCGTGAAAAGTCTGTGCTTCGATCAGTTCGGCCGGCGGAATGCGCTGCAGGAGCGCATTCGCCGTGGTGAGGATAACCGCCCGATGCGGCTTCCTGGCCAGCGCGATCATGGCGGAGAGTGCGGCGAGCCGTCGCGCGGCCGCATCCGCCCCCGGCGACACGCGATCGTAGGGCAGGCAGTCCCAGGCGGGCAGTTCCAGCACGGGCAGGCCGGGCGCGGCAAAGGCCAGCGCGTCGATGATCGCGGGGAGCCGCTGGCCGTCGCGCGCCACGAACAGCACCGGCTTGTCGGACGCGATCTCCTGCGCCGTTTGCACCAGCGCGAAGGCTTCGTAGCCGTCGGCGACACCGTCGACGATGAACTGGCCGGCGCGTCCCTTTGGCAGGCCGATGGAAGGAATGAGGCTCATGCTTTATGCGTTTTTCAAAATATCATGGTCCGCCGCGACGCCAGGATCTTCTGCAGCACCGCGCAATCGATATCGGACGGAACCGGGCGTTCGCCGGTGATCATCGGCAGGAATTCGGTGTCGGGGATTTCGAGAAGCATTTCATATTGGTCTATTTCATCACCGGTCAAGGCGCCGATCTCGGCATCGGCGAAGGTACCGAGAATCAAATCCATCTCGCGCATGCCGCGATGCCAGGAGCGGAACAGCAGCTTGCGCCGGCGGGCGTCCAATCCCTCGCTTGATCGCTGTGTCCCGGTCATGGCTCCGCATCCCTGTTCGAAGCGGCGCATATAGCGTGGATAGAGGCTGGTGTCAGCCTTGCGTTGCCTGCGTCGCGACATAAGCTGACACCATGCGTCCTTCCATCCTCGATCCTCTGTTCGTCCCGATCACCTCGCTTGCAGGCATAGGCCCGAAGGTGGGGACGCTTGTCGAGCGGGTCGTGCCGGCCGATCTCGGCGATCGTGCCGCGCGCGCGGCCGACCTGCTGTTCGTGCTCCCCAACACGGTGATCGATCGCCGCAACCGTCCCGGCATCGCGCATTCGGCTGAAGGCCAGATCGTGACCCTGGAGGTGCGGGTCGACCGTCATCAACCGCCGCCGCGCGGCAACAGGTCGGTGCCTTACCGCGTCTACGCGCACGACGACAGCGGCGAGGTCGCGCTGACCTTCTTCCATGCCCACGCCGCCTACCTGCAGAAGATGCTCCCCGAAGGCGAACGCGTCGTGATCTCGGGCCGCATGGAATGGTTCAACGGCCGACCGACCATGGTCCATCCCGATCATATCGTCTTGGCAAGCGAGGCCGAGGGGCTGCCGCTGGTCGAGCCGGTCTATCCGCTTACCGCTGGCCTTTCGGCGAAAGTGCTGCGCCGGGCGATCGGCCAGGCGCTCGGTCGCCTGCCCGAACTTCCCGAATGGCAGGACGACGCCTTCATGCGCCGCCAGACCTTTCCGACCTTCGGCGATGCGCTCGGCCGCGTCCACCATCCGGCGGACCCGATCGATGTTGCCGTCGAGGGTTCGGCCTGGCGGCGTCTGGCCTATGACGAACTGCTGGCCGGTCAGGTTTCGCTGGCGCTGGTGCGGGCAAAGATCCGCCGCCTGTCGGGCCGGCCGCTGACGGGCGACGGCCACATCGTCGAGAAGCTGCGCGCGGCCCTACCCTACAAGCTCACCCCATCCCAGGAATTCGCGCTGGGCGAGATCAATGCCGACCTCGCCGACCCCGAACGCATGCTCCGCCTGCTGCAAGGCGATGTCGGCTCCGGCAAGACGGTGGTTGCCCTGCTCGCCATGGGGCGTGCAGTCGAGGCAGGAGGCCAGGCGGCGCTGATGGCGCCGACGGAAATCCTGGCGCGCCAGCACCTGGCGACGATCGCGCCGCTGGCGGAGAAGGCCGGCCTGCGCGTCGCGATTCTGACCGGCCGCGAGAAAGGTCGAGAGCGCACCGAAACATTGGCGGGGCTTGCCAGCGGTGCGATCGACATCGTCATCGGCACGCATGCGCTGTTCCAGGAAAGCGTGACCTTCCACGACCTCGTCCTTGCCGTCGTCGACGAGCAGCATCGCTTCGGCGTGCATCAGCGGCTGGCGATCACCGCGAAGGGAGATGCGCCCGACATGCTGGTGATGACGGCGACGCCCATCCCGCGCACGCTGGTCCTTACCGCCTTCGGCGACATGGATGTCTCGAAACTGACCGAGAAGCCGGCCGGCCGGCGGCCGATCCGCACTGTGACCTTGCCCATGGAGCGGCTTGACGAACTGGTCGGACGCATGCGCGACGCCGTCGCCGAAGGGCAGAAGATCTACTGGATCTGCCCGCTGGTCGAGGAATCGGAAGAGATCAAGCTGATGTCGGCGGAGGACCGGTTCGCCTCGCTGAAGCCGCTGTTTGGCGACCGGATCGGCTTAGTGCACGGCCGCATGAAGGGCGCAGAGAAGGACGAGGCGATGCGCGCCTTCAAGGAGGGCGAAACCCGCATCCTGATCGCGACCACGGTGATCGAGGTCGGCGTCGACGTGCCCGACGCCACGATCATGGTCATCGAGCATGCCGAGCGCTTCGGCCTTGCCCAACTGCATCAGTTGCGCGGACGGGTTGGCCGCGGCGACAAGCCCTCGTCCTGCGTGCTGCTCTACAAGGAACCGCTCGGCGAGACGGCGAAGCGCCGGTTGTCGGTGATGCGCGAGACCGAGGATGGCTTTCGCATCGCCGAGGAGGACCTGAAGCTGCGTGGCGAAGGCGAACTGCTGGGCACCCGGCAGTCGGGTACGCCCGGCTTCCAGGTCGCGCGCATCGAGTTCCATGCCGATCTGCTCGAAGCCGCGCGCGACGACGCGCGGCTGATCCTGTCGCGCGATCCGGAATTGCAGTCCGAACGCGGGGAGGCACTTAGGCTGCTGCTTTACCTGTTCGGCCGCGATGAGGCGGTTCGGCTGCTGCGCGCCGGCTGAGCGCCAAGCGCGGGATTGGCAAGCGCTCCATCGACCGGTTCGCCGTTCAGCGTCACCAGCTTGGCCTTGACTTCCGGCGCCACCATGCCGGCCGAAACGATAAGCTTGGCGCCGTCCTCGATCGACATGTCGAGCAGCACGATCTCGGATTTGTGCACATACATCAGGAAGCCGGTGGTCGGGTTCGGCGTGCAGGGCATGAACACGGCGATCAGCGGATCGCCTTCCTGGTCGAGCTTCTGGTTGATTTCGGTTTCCTTCTCGCTGGCGACGAACACCAGCGACCAGACGCCCTTGCGCGGATATTCGACCAGCCCGACCTGGCGGAACATGTCGCCCTTGTTGGACAGCACCGTTTCGAAGATCTGCTTCAGCGAGCCATAGATGCCGCGCACCAGCGGCATTCGGCCAAGCAGCCGCTCGCCAAAGTTGACGATGGCTCGTCCGACGATGTTCGCCGTCAGGAAACCGATCAGCGTGATCAGCACCAAAGCCACGATCAGTCCGAAGCCTGGAACCGGGAACGGCAGGTAAGTGTCGGGGTTGTAGCGAACCGGGATGTAAGGCTTCACCCAGGAATCGACCCAACCGATGAGCGACCAGGCGATATAGACGGTGATCGCCAGCGGCGCACAAACGATGAAGCCGGTCAGGAAATAGTTCCTGAGTCGGGTCATGCCGGAGGTCTTCAGAGCGTCGGACATGGGTTCACCGCGGCGCAGGTTGCGTCGCTGAGATTAGTGAACCGCAATCGGGTTTGGAACTGCGAAGTTTTTAAAGAACGCCTTCCTCGGCAGTACGTATACCCGGCTATTCCACCGTCACCGATTTCGCCAGATTGCGCGGCTGGTCGACGTCGGTGCCCATGAACACCGCCGTGAAATAGGCCAGCATCTGGATCGGCAACGCATAGATGATCGGTGCGATGATCTCCGGCACGTCCGGCAGGATGATCGTCTCCATCGTCTTCACGCTCGCCTGGGCCGCGCCCTTGGCGTCGGTGATCAGGATGATCTTGCCGCCGCGAGCCGCCACTTCCTGCATGTTCGAAACGGTCTTTTCGAAAATGCGGTCATGCGGCGCGATCACGATCACCGGCATGTTTTCGTCGATCAGCGCGATCGGCCCATGCTTCAGCTCGCCGGCGGCATAGCCTTCGGCATGGATGTAGGAAATCTCCTTGAGCTTCAGCGCCCCTTCCATGGCGAGCGGGAAGTTGGTGTCGCGACCCAGATAAAGCACATCCTTGTAGCGTGAGAGCTCGCGCGAGATGCGTTCGATCTGCTCGTCGAGCTTCAGCACCTGGGTTGCGAAGCGCGGCGCCTCGGAGAGTTCACGCACCAGCTGCCTTTCCTGCTCGCGCGAAATCATGCCGCGGGCAACGCCGGCGCGCACGGCAAGAGCAGCCAGCACCGACAGCTGGCAGGTAAAGGCCTTGGTCGAGGCGACGCCGATTTCCGGTCCGGCAAGCGTCGGCAGCACGACGTCCGATTCGCGGGCCATGGTCGATTCGCGCACATTGACGACCGCGCCGATCTTCATGCCGGCCTTGCGGCAGTAGCGCAGCGAGGCCAGCGTATCGGCGGTCTCGCCGGACTGCGAGATGAAGAAGGCCGCGTCATTGGCCGACAGCGGCATCTCGCGATAGCGGAACTCGGAAGCGACATCGATGTCGACCGGCAATCGCGCATAGCGCTCGAACCAGTACTTGCTGATCAGTCCGGCGAGATAGGCGGTGCCGCAGGCCGAGAGCGCGAGCCGGCCGATCTTGGCAAAATCGAAGGGCAGTTCGAGCGGCTTCGACACGCCTGAGACGAAATCGACATAATGCGCCAGGGTATGCGAGATCACCTCGGGCTGCTCATGGATTTCCTTCTCCATGAAGTGACGCCGGTTGCCCTTGTCGACCATAAAGCTGGTCGACAGCGACTGCTGGCGCTTGCGGTCGACCTTGTTGCCGTCGATGTCGTAGATGGTCACGCTGTTGCGGCGCACCTCGGCCCAGTCGCCATCCTCCAGATAGGTGACCGAATTTGTGAAGGGGGCCAGCGCAATCGCGTCGGAGCCCAAAAACATCTCGCCATCGCCATGACCGACCGCAAGCGGCGGACCGTTGCGGGCGCCAACGATCAAATCCTCGTCACCCTTGAACATGATCGCCAGCGCGAAGGCGCCGTGCAGCCGCTTCAGCGCGCGATGCGCGGCCTCGACCGGCTTCAGCCCCTTGGCCAGTTCCCGCGCCACCAGATGAGCGACGACTTCGGTGTCGGTCTGTGACGAGAAGGCATAGCCGTCGCGCACCAACTCCTCGCGCAATTCGGCGAAGTTTTCGATGATGCCGTTGTGGACGATGGCAACGCCTTCTGAGAAATGCGGATGCGCATTGGTCTCGTTCGGCACGCCATGGGTTGCCCAGCGCGTGTGCCCGATGCCGATCGTACCCTCGAGCGGCTCTTCCTTCAGCCGGCGCTCGAGATTGATCAACTTGCCTTCGGCGCGGCGACGGCCGAGCTTCCCGCTCTCGATTGTGGCGACACCAGCGGAGTCGTAGCCGCGATATTCAAGCCGCTTCAGCGCATCGACGATGAGCGGCGCGACCTGCTGCTGGCCGACAATTCCAACGATACCGCACATGCCGTTTTGCCCCGATTCCCGCAGAACCCAGCGCTATCTAGGGATTGCCGGCCTGCCGTAAAAGTCACTTTGCGTTTCGTTCCGTGTCACCGGAACCGGTCTCGAACAGATGGACCTTCTCAAATTGCCCTTGCCATCCGGTTACCGCAAATGCCCGTCTCACGGCACCGCAGGCTGGCGGCGCTCGCCGGTCGCCATT
>NZ_JANINM010000389.1 GCF_024509055.1 Mesorhizobium sp.
CAGCGGACTGAAAATCCGCGTGTCGGTGGTTCGAATCCGCCTCTGGGCACCATCATTTTCCCAGCCTGTCTCTAGTCCGGTGATTTTTCCGCAGCTTCGTTTCGTTGCCTCGGAATCGGCGCTGGCTCTCCCACATAAGCGGAACCAGTTTGCTCTCATCCCGCCGATTGCGGATTCACTTTGCTTGGTGATCCCCCCTTCCTAGGGCAAACTCCCTGCCGGGCTTTCAGGAGGAGAAATGAGAGCACGCGCGGCGACCGTCGGTGACCTGGAAGATGTTTTCCATGACCTGTCCAAACGGATGTCAGACGAGTATGTGGCCGCCGGCAAGGACAGCAAAAGCGCCTACGACAATCTGATGATGAACCTGAAGGAGGGCCGGGCTCATGCCCTCGTCCAGGGCGACAAGGCCGTGGCGATCATTGCCTGGCATGAGCATGGCGATGCGGCCGATACGCTGTTTGCCGCGCAGGAGGACTTCTTCTCCGCGGCCACCGTCCGCTTCTGCAAGCGGCATATCCGCCATATCCAGGCGCTCGCCGGCAATTTGCCCATACACTCGCGCAGCTGGCTGGACAGGCCGGATGCGGCAAGGTGGTTCAGGATCATCGGCTACGTCGACCGGGGGCGCGAGGACGGCGCCACGCTGTTCGAATTGCCGCCGGATCGCAACGGCTGAGTAGCGGGCACGCCGCGCGGAATTTGTTCGGCTGCGGTTTTCTCCACCGAGCAGGCGGCTCTCACATCCCGAACCAACGTGAGCGCCGGCTGGCCCCGAACGTTTCCTTGTCGGCGCGCAACGCGAGCGACGGTTCGTAGTAGTTGCCGGTTGGCGCTGGGCCGGAGAAGAAATCAACCTCGACCTTGCCGATGCGGCCACCGCCGAACTCGATGTAGCAGGTGCCGAAACCGTCATAGAGGGTGCCGCTGCCCTGCCGACGCAGTTTCGCAACGAGAGCGCTGGCCACCGCCCGCGCGGCGCCCTCTGCAAACACGCCGGCTTTCGGCGTGCCGGTGTTGGCGCCGTCGCCGATGGCATAGACATTCTCGTATCTGGTCTCGAGCGTGCGCGGATTGACAGGTATCCAGCCATTCTCAGCCATACCGCTTTCCAGCACGACGGGCGGCACACGGTGCTTCGGAACGCCGAGGAAGAAGTCGAAGGGCATTTCGGCGCCATCGTCAAGGACGGCCACGTTGCGCCCGTTGTCAACGGAGGCGACGCGGCGGCCGGGAATGAACTTGATGTCGCGCTCGGCGAAGGCCGCAAGCAACGCTCGCGAAGTATCGGGCGATGGCGGCACCGGGCTGCCCAAGGGTAGTACCAGCGCGATCTCGCAAGCTCCCCGCACACCTTGCCGCGTCAGATAATCGTGCAGCATCAGGACGCATTCGCTAGGCGCCGGCGGGCATTTGTAGGGCGCGCCGCACACGCCGACCACTGCCCTGCCCTTTTTTGAAGGCCGGCAGCATGTCGCGCAACCGCTCGGCGCCGGCAACCGAATAGAACTCGTTCGTTCCGGCAAGTCCGGGCGTCGCATCGAAATCATACTCGGCGCCGAGCGCCACGATCAGGTGGTCGGCATCGAACACGCCGTCGTCCGTGGTGACACGGCGCTTTTCGGGATTGATCGCGGTGACGGTGCGCTTCAGCAACCGGACTCCGGGCTTGGCGAAACGGCTGTAGGGCATGCGCACGCCATCGGGCTTCTTCAGGCCGAACATCACATCGAGCTTGGAAAAGCCGAAGATAAAGGAATCGCTCTTGTCGATCAGCGTCACTTCGATGCTGTCACCCATCGCCTCGGACAGCAGCGTCGTCAGTTCCAGGCCGCCGAAACCCGCTCCCAGGACGACAACACGTGGCTTGCTTGCAGTGCTCATCTCGGTTTCCCACCAGGCTTGTCGGCAGCCTTGCGAAAGGCGCCGAGTTGATCAGTCAATCCACTGGATGGATGGCGGCGAGGACATCTCTGATGCCCTCGCCACCGCTTTTCATCAGGTCAGAATGGGCTGCGGCACGATGCGGATGTAGGGCTTGGGCTCCTTCCAGCCCTGCGGATAGAGCTGCCTCGCCTCATCATTCGAGACCGAGCCCGCGATGATAACCTCGTCGCCAGGCTTCCAATTGACCGGTGTCGCCAGGCGATGCTTGGCGGTCAGTTGGAGGGAATCCACCACGCGCAGGACCTCATCGAAGTTGCGGCCGGTCGTCATTGGGTAGGATATCACCAGCTTGATCTTCTTGTCGGGGCCGATGACATACACATTGCGCACCGTCTGGTTGTCGGCGGCGGTGCGGCCGTCCGCGCTGTTACCGGCTGAGGCCGGCAGCATGTCGTAGAGTTGCGAGATGGCGAGCGTCGGATCGCCGATCATCGGGAAGTTGGGCGCCATCCCTTGCGTCTCGGCGATGTCCTTTGCCCAGCCGGAATGCTTCTCGACCGGGTCGACCGAAAGCCCGATAACCTTGACGCCGCGCTTGTCGAACTCGGGCTTGAGGCGGGCCATATAACCGAGCTCGGTGGTGCAGACCGGCGTATAGTCCTTCGGATGCGAGAACAGGATGCCCCAGTCCTTGCCCAGCCATTCGTGGAAGGAGATCGGGCCTTCGGTGGTGTCGGCGGTGAAGTCGGGAGCGATGTCCGCGATACGGAGTGACATGGTTTTGTTCCTTTCCGGTTGGAATTCGATTGCGGGGGCATATTAGGAAATCTATGTTCCGCCAGCGTTCCCCGACGCCCCCTGGCTGGTGACGGCTCTTCCGGCGCTACGGGTGGCCTGCCTGATGGTGCCTTCATGCGCGTTTCGATCCATCTGCTCGGCCGCTTTGCCGTCTGCGTCGATGGCCGGCAGATTCCGTCAGCCGACTGGCGCCGCGACCGGGCCGCCGCCCTGGTCAAACTTTTGGCGCTGAAGCCCGGCCATCGCATCCATCGAGAGCAGGCGATGGAAACCTTCTGGCCCGATGCCGACCCGGAGTCAGCTGGAACCAATCTGCGCAAAGCCATCCATTTCGCCCGGCGCACGCTCGGCGCTCACGACCTCATCGAGGTGAGCAACGACGTTGTTTCGCTTGCCCCTCATGTCGAACTCGAGATCGATACTGAAGGTTTCGAAGCAGCCGCAAAGGCCGCGCTGCGCGATGGCGACAAAAGCGCTTTCGAGCACGCCGCCGACCTCTATGGCGGCAGGCTCTTGCCGGACGATCTTTTTGTCGAATGGCTCGACGCGCCGCGCGCGCAGTTGCAGCAGCGCTACGGCGACTTGCTGCGCGCCGGCAAGCTGTGGCAGCGCCTGATTGCGCTCGACCCGGCTGACGAACAGGCGCAATGCGCGCTGATGCAAGTTGCTCTCGACGCCGGCAACCGCGTCGAGGCGATCCGCCAGTTCAACCAGTTGCGCGACAATCTGCACGCAGAACTCGGCGTCGGGCCGAGCCGCGCGACGATCGCGCTCTACGAAAAGGCGCTCGCGCTCTCCAGCGCCGAAACCGTCAGTCCGCTGGAGCGCATCCGCACATCGCTCGCCTGGGGACTTGTGCATCTGCAGAGCGGCGAGTTCGACAAGGCGAGCGAGATCGCCAGGCAGACCCGCGACCTGGCGCTGGGCGCCGACCTGCCGCGGGAAGTCGGCGAGGCGAGCGCGCTGCTTGGTCTCGCCTCCATGATGCAGGCGCGGTGGCCGGAGCTTTTCCGGTCCGAATTCATCGAATGGGTGCGCGCCAAGCCGGCCTTCGTGCAGCATGTTTTCGACGGCCATCTCTGCCTCTCCGAATTTTGTCTCTGCAGCGCCAAGGGCCACGCGGAAGTGGCGGGGCTCGCCCGGGAACTGCTCGCCGTCGCCGAGCAGGCCGGATCGAATGCCGGCCGCGGTCTCGCTTGCCTGTTGCTCGGAGAGGCCGCTCTGTTTTCGGGCGAACTCGACGAGGCCGAAGGCTTCCTTAGCGAAGCAGAGCGGTTGCTCCTGGAGGCGGATGCAGTCGCCGGTCGGGTGCTTGCCATCGAGCGCCTGGCCGAGATCGCGCTGGAACGCGGCCAGAAATGGCGCGCCAGCCGGTTGATCCGGCGCGGCCTCGCGGACGCGGAACGGTCATGGCTTTCGCCGCATCTCATCATGCGCGTGCAGGCACTTGCCGTGCGAGCCGCGTCGACGCCCAAGATGGTGGCGGAGGAGATCCTGGCCGGCGACAGGCTGCTTACCCCCGGGGCCTGCCAGCCCTGTTCCATGGCGCTGCGCACGGCCTCGGCGATCGCGCTTGCCCAGGCGGGCGAGCTCGAGCAGGTCGACAAGCGGCTGAACGAGGCGGAGCGCATTGCCGGCATGTGGCAAGGCGGTCCATGGGCGGCCGCGCTGTGGGAAGCGCGCGGCGTGCAGCGTCGAGCGCAGAACAAGGAAGTTCGCGCTTTGGCTGCCTTCGACGAAGCAGCCGGTCGTTACGAGGAGCTTGGCCGTCCGCGCGATCAGGCACGGTGTCTTGCGCGGATGGGCCGCGAGGGCTGACCGTTCGCTCGGTCGGACGTTTCGGTGTCCGGCGTGGCACCGCTTGCGCAAAACACCAATTGACCCGATTGTAAGGGAGGCAAACCGGGGGCAAATCGGCGCTCCAACACTTGTTTTTGCGCATGACCGTTCGGACCCGCGCCGGAGGTTCGGAGTGATGCGCGATATTGGCATGCCTGCTGGAACACGAGATGCTTCGCGCTTGCTTAGTTCTTATCGCCTTCGTTGCCCTGGCAATGCCATCCGAGGCCGGCGGACGGCCCTCGCATCTCTTCGACCGCTCCAATTTCGCGACGGCCTATCTCAGCGAATCGGACCTTGTGACCGCTTACACGACCGGCATGGCGCGCTACCGCCTTCAGCTCGCGGCGATCGGCGGCGAAGCCGCCGTGCCTCTCGAGCCTCTGGCCTTGCGGCCGGAATTCAGCCAGCGGACATGGCGTTCGGCAGATGGGAGCCTGTTGCAAGGCTTTGTCGGCAAGGGCGGCTTCCGGTTGACGATCGGGAACTGCCTTGCCAGCGTCTGCGCCGCCAGCGAATGCAGCGAGGCCGGCTGGCCCGTCTATGCCTGCAGCGACGGGCGAAAGCGCAAGATGTCCGTCAAGAGCTTTGTGACCGCGAACTTCGACGGCGTCGCCTATCGGCGCCTGAGCGCGTCACAGCAACAATGATCGCAACCACGCCATGGCGACGGCTACGTGCCTGCGAGCGGGGCTGCAAGACGCTTCTTCAATCTGCGGAGCGAGAGGCTTCGACGCAGACGAAACCAGCCAATGCGACGCCGAACACGGCGCATTGCAGCGAGATGAAGGGCATCTGCGCTGCCGCTGCCGCGACCTATCGCCAGATCCGGAGTGGATGACAGTCGCATTACGGTGCGCAGCGCCTGTGCATGCATTTCGGCATATCTGCTGTAATTCGCGGTAGCTTCCCAACCCGGCGGCCGCGACAAGACGGTCGGGTTATTGTTGATCTCGAAGGTCTGGATCCGGCCCTCGACAATGCCGTAGTCGATGCGGCCATAATCAATGCCTGCCAGGCTGAAGACGTGCTCGATCTGCGATGCGTGGGGGTTTTCAGCCACGTAAGCGCGGCTTTCAGCTCGGTCGGCTTCGGTGAAACGGGTACTTGGAAACTTAATGTACCAGTTCTCATTGATGAAGCAGTGTTGCGGGTAGACCGTAGGTCCTACCTTATAGGCGGAATACTTGCGGAAGCGGCCGTCCGAGGAGGGCGCTGCGCCATATTCGACAATCATCAAATCGGGGTCGCGCCTGATCTTCGGCGGCAGGCCGGCAATTGCCGATTCAAGGGCGTCGCCGGTATCCAGCAATCCGGTCAGCGGTGGATCGTGCCGACTTTCCCAGCGCACGAACACTGGGAAGCGCTGAATCCTGTGGCGATCGTCCAGACGATGCACATCGAAGGCGTTCAGCCCAGCAGCTTTTAGCCGCTTCAACAAATTAAAGCGACCCGGCACGCTTGCAGGATTGTTGAGCAACAGTGCGGCAGGGTCCTGTGCCGCAATACTTTGATGGAGCGCCGACGCAGCCTGCAATTGCGCCGGCGTCAGCCTTTCGAAATCCGTGAAAATGAAGGTGCCCGAGGCCAACCTGCCCAGTTTGGGGATTTCTTCATACGGAATTATCCGCAAAACGTCGCGAAGTTCATGGTCGTAATAGCCAAGGAATACCCCGATCGTGTAAGCGTGTCTGCGAGTGCAAAGATAGTAGATCGGGGCTGAAGCCGCTGCGGTCATGGACAAATTGATCCCAGGTAGTTGTAATCGAAGGTTCCCCGGCGAGCCCGATGGGGATTGATCGCGCAACTATGCATGGAGCCCCTTCATCGGCGGAAGGTTGGCACGAAGCTCACCGCTGGCAAGGAATTCGCGCCGGCTTCTTCGATGGGTGCTCGGATATATACGCGATTCATGACGAGATGCGCGGCGAAGCGCCTGTCTGGCAGGCGCCGTGGGGTGATGTCTACGTAACCAAATACGACCTTGTTTCGGCCTGCCTTGTCAATCGTCAGTTGTCGCATGTCCCGCCCAGCGGTGGAGCAGATACAAGCGGTCAGCGATCGGCCATCAACGACTGGCTGATGTATCAAGAAGGACATGCGCACACCACGATCCGCCAAGCCCTGCAGCGCCCCTTTGCCGGCAAGGGTGTGTCAGCCCTTGCACCCGTCGTGGCGGAGGCTGTCGAGCTTCTCGTTTCAAGAGCCGCCTTTTCCGGCACAGTCGATGTCGTGGCCGCCTTCACGCGCGCAGTACCCGAACGGGTAATCTGTCGCGTCCTTGGCGTTCCCGCCGAAGACATGCCGATGCTCCGAGCCTGGTCAGCATCAATACGCGCGATCCTCGATACCGGATTCGACGATGCCTTCGGGCTCGGAGCCAGCGCCGCTGAAGAGATGTCGATCTATTTCATCGAATTGCTGCGTGAGCTTCTCGCGCAAGGCGAAATGCCGCCATTGCTCGTTGGACTGCCGGCGCTTGTCGAAGAGATGGGGCTGACTGTCGCCGGTCGCAATATTGCCTTCCTGGCATTTGCCGGGCACGAAACAACCGTGCATCTTCTTGGAAACATGTTGTTCCATCTGACCCATGCGCCTGCCCAATGGGAAGCCCTGCGGTCAAATCGACATCTTGCCTTGAATGCGGTGACGGAAACTTTGCGCATGGAAAGCCCTGTGCAGAAGATTTGCCGGTGGCCATTGCAACAGATCGAGCTCGACGGCCGTGAGATCGCGGCAGGACAACTGGTTGTGCTGTTGGTCGGGGCGGCCAACCGAGATCCGGCCCAGTTCGCCGATCCCGCACGTTTCGACCTCGCCCGCCCCGGCAGGCAGAATCTCGCTTTCGGCCGTGGCGCCCATGTCTGTATCGGCAGGGCGTTGGCGGAGATGGAAGGAAAGCTGCTGCTGGAAGCGATGCTTCAGCGCTGGAAGAGCATGGAACCGACGGCCGATGAGGCGAAGTGGATGGACAATTCGTCGATCCGCGGGCTGGAGCGGCTTGCCCTTCGGCTAGGGTGAAAACCCGTCAAATCAGGGAGCTTGCTCGTCCAGCGTGGACAAAAAGGCGCTGTCCACCTCCTTGAGCAGGACGGGCGCCTTCATGCCGGCGATGCTCGTGCCGCCCCGAAGCCGGTAGCGTTTCAAGCGACCGAAGAGATCGTCGACCAGCGTCACCCGTACACGATCGAGTTGGCCGATCCGGCGGGCATACTCATATTGGGGGTTCGCGCCGAGCGCCTTATCGAGTCTTTCGGCGATCGCTGCGTTGGCCGAACCGTGAGGACCAACCTCAAGCAGAAGCCTGTAATGCGGGCTGGGCGCTGTCGTGGCGGCAAGCAGCGCGTAAGAGGCGGGAGCGATTTCATCGACGCAGCGCGCGACGAAAGGCTCGTTCAGCTTTTCGCCGCACATATCGACTGAAATGCCGGCGCGACCACTGAATCGGAGACGCGGGGTGTTGCCGCTGAAGCCGACGATCTCGACCATGTCGTGCGTGTCATAGCGATAGAGGCCCGAGCCGGTCGTAACGATCAGCCTGTAGGTCCTGCCGCTCGTAAGCTGCCAGGCAAAGCGGCAAACGCCATCGTCGTCGACGAATTCGAAAAAGCCGCTGGACGCGGCGAGGCTGGAACCGGGACCCTCCCCGTAGGGGAAGGAGACGGCGGCCTCTGTTGACATCAAGCCCTTCGATTGCATGAAGGCACGCGGAAACAACGCCTGGAGTTCGGCTGCAAAACCTTTGCTCGAAGCGTCCGTCCAGCAGCTGATCGTGTCGAGTCGAGGCCAGATCGCCGAGAGATCCTCCTGCCTACCATCGAGTACATCCTCCAGCGCCTTGATGCGGCGCCGAACCATATCGATGGGCTGCGATACGGCCAAATCGGCGGCCAATTGGGGCAAGAGGCTTGCCGCATCGCGCCGCATCGCGCGCAAGATTTCGGTGAGATAGGTAGGGCTCCACACCCAGATCAGGGTGAGATCCTCAGCACGGAGCAGATGTAGGCAGGTCCGCCGCTGCCAGGCATCGAAGTGCGAAAGAAGTCTGAGTTCCATCGGTACCGCGGAAAGCTCGATCATGCTGTCGCGCAAAGCGCCAAAATAGGCGAAGGGCATGGGGCTGCCCAAGGGATACGCTCCGATACGTCGGTCGAGCGAGCGGCCTACAGGGCTCAACGCAAAGTAGCTTCGGCCTTCCCCTACAGCCGGTCGTCGTCGCAGGAGATCAGCCAGCCAAGGATAGAGGCAGTCGGTGAAGGATTTGAGCCCAGCATCGGTATAGGGGATATTCTTGACGCCCCCGGAACTCCCACCGGTCTGCTCGAAGAACCGGACCGGTTCTGCCGTCAGCACCGCATCCTCGCCGGCGATCAACCTGCCGATATAGGGTTGGATGGCGCCATAGTCCCTGATGGGTACAAGGACGCGGAACGACTCGGCCGAGGTGATTTGCGAGAACCGGTTTTCCCGCCCGAAAGCGGTGGAGCGATTGGCGTCGATCAGATCTGCCAGCATCCGGCGCTGCGCTGCCTCGACATCACCGAGACCGGTCCGGAAACGCGCATCGACCGCAGCCGTGGCTTCGGCTATCCGCGCCCAAGCTTCAGCGACCACCGCGCAGGCCCTCGGCAAAGCTGGCAGCTCCATACCGCTTCAGATTTGCGAGATCGAACTCAGCAAGGCAGGCGAGTTCGACGCCACGGAAATACCAAGGGTTGGCTCTCAGGAAGAAGGCTGCATAGCGGTTGCGCGCAGCCTTCTCTTCGACCCTCGCCCATTCCTGCCTGAGATGACCCAGCGACTGGCCGAAGTCGATCAGTCCGGTTCTGGTATCGAAAAAGCGGCCATAGCGCGCCGTCGCTATCAGATTGCGTATCCGTTCCAGGTCGCTCCTGTCCTTCCCATCGATGGCCGGGACGAACTCGCGGAAAAAGTTGGGCAGAATACGGAAGGTGCGGTCGCCTTTCACGATCGAGAACCAGAAGAACCTCCCCTCTCCGATCGTCGACTTGGCCACGCCAGCCGCACGGAACCAGGCTCGCAGGAGGACCGGATCGCCCCAGCGAGAGGAATCGAGCACCGTGTCGCCGGAAAAAAGATAGTGCACTGTTTCGCCGTCGATCACCTGGCGGTCGACCACCAAGGTCGAGAAGCCGACGATGCCTTGCTTGCCGCGAACAACGACCACGGCGTTCTTTTGCGAGAGATCGCGTTCAAACCGGCCACGATCGGTGGCGGTGTAGTATTTTTCATAGAGGCTAAACATCTCGTCGCGATCGTCGGTACCGAGATCGCCGATCAAAATCGTGCCTGACTCGAGTGAGTCGGTCTGCTCCGCCACTGCCGCCGCCCTCGAAGGACCCCCACCTGTGACATATCGGATAAGTTAGCGCTTGCTCAACATGGATTTTGCATGACCCTTCGGGTCCACTCAGGGTCCAGCCCCGACGACGGGTTGCGAAGCCGCTATTGCCCATGGCATCTGTCGCCCGGCCAATTGGGAAGCCTCGCCGCGTCATGATACAATCGCTCCGAGTCAACCGACGGTCATCCGGCGGGAAGGTCGGCCTCGCCCGGGCGCTCTCCAAGCTCGGCTTCTGCTCGCGCAAACAGGCCGAACTGTTGATCGCCGAAGGGCGTGTGCAGGTTGGCGGCAAGGTGGCGCGCGACCCTTCGATGTGGATCGATCTCGAACGTGACCGCATATCAGTCGACGGCGAGCGCATCGCCGCCGAATGCAAAGTCTACCTGATGCTCAACAAGCCGCGCGGGCTGGTCACCACGCGCGACGACCCCGAGGGTCGCGGCACGGTCTATGACTGTCTCGAAGGATTGGACCTGCCCTTCGTGTCGCCGGTCGGCCGTCTCGACAAGGCGAGCGAAGGCCTGCTGCTGATTAGCAACGACACTAGGTGGGCCAACGCCCTGCTTGACCCCGCCTCGCATGTCGCCAAGACCTATCATGTGCAGATCGCATCCGCGCCCGACGAAGCGATGCTCGAGCGCTTCCGCCAGGGAGCCATCGTCGACGGCGAATTGCTCACCGCCAGCTCGATCGAGCCGTTGCGCAGCGGCGGGCGCACGGCGTGGCTGGAGATCGTGCTCGACGAGGGTCGGAACCGCCAGATCCGCCGGCTGCTCGGCGCGTTCGATATCGAGGTTTTGAGGCTGGTGCGGGTGGCGATCGGCCGCCTTCAGCTCGGCGACCTCGCCAAGGGCAAGGCTCGACATCTGACGGCCGAAGAGCTGGCGGTTCTTGCGACGTAAGGGATCACCGAGGGACTACGCTACCTCTGGTTCCACCTGCGGATGACCGGCTCGGTCAGGTCGTGCTCGTAGCCGAAGATGCTGAGGCTTGCTGTGTCGAGCACGAACAGCGCGCCGCCCTCCGGCGGCAGGGCGACCCAGCGGGCGGCCAGAACGCGCAGGAAATGCGCGCTGGAAAAGACAAGCACATTGCCGCCGACGGCGCGAAGCCCGGCAATGATGACATCGGCACGGGCGCCGACATCGGCAGCCGTCTCACCGTCCGGACAACCATCGCGGAACAGCTGCCAGCCGGGGCGCCCGGCAAGAATCTCCTTGGTCGTCACGCCCTCATAGGCGCCGTAGTTCCATTCCTGCAGGTCCGCCTTCTTCACCGCGCGCTCGCCGAAGCCGGCCAGCCGGCATGTGTCGAAGGCGCGTTGCGACGGGCTTGACCAGACGGCTTGGAAGGTCAGCCCCTTCAGCCGGTCAGCAACGCTTCGAGCGGCTTCCTCGCCTTTCGCGGTCAGCGGGATGTCGGTGCGGCCTGTATGCTTTCCCGAGGCGCTCCACTCCGTCTCGCCGTGACGGACCAGATAGATTTCAGGAAACGCGCTGCTCATTCGCCGCCCTCGGGTTGAATGGTTGCATAGGCCGGGAAGCGGCCGCCGTCACCCTAGAGCATGATGCCGAAAAGTGCGAAGCGGTTTTCGGGTGACATCATGCTCTATCTCTTTGATTTAGAGCCGGATTCAGATTTCAGGTCGACTCGACCTGAAATCATCCGGCTCTATGCGGCGCCCCGCAACAGGCCGTGGTGGAGCCACGGCCTGTTGCGGGTCGAGGCGCCTGATGGGATCAGGCAGGCCGCAGGCCGGGCAGCGAAAGATCGGCCTCTTCAGGGAGGCTGCCGGCCATGGCGGCGGCGAATTTCGCCTGGTCGAGTTCGCCTTCCCAGCGCGCCACGACGATGGTCGCCACCGCGTTACCGACGAAGTTGGTGAGCGCCCGGCATTCCGACATGAAGCGGTCGACGCCGAGGATCAGCGCCATGCCAGCAACCGGCACCGAAGGCACGACCGAGAGGGTGGCGGCCAAGGTGATGAAGCCCGCGCCGGTGATGCCGGCGGCGCCCTTGGAGCTCAGCATGGCGACCAGCAGCAGCAGGATCTGGTCGCTCAAGGTGAGCGGCGTGTCGGTCGCCTGAGCGATGAACAGGGCGGCCAGCGTCATGTAGATGTTGGTGCCGTCGAGGTTGAAGGAATAGCCGGTCGGGATGACCAGGCCGACCACCGAGCGGTTGCAGCCGGCGCGCTCCATCTTAGCCATCAGACCGGGAAGCGCCGCTTCCGAAGACGAGGTGCCGAGCACGAGAAGCAGCTCTTCCTTGATGTAGCGGATCAGCGCGAGGATCGAGAAGCCGTTGTACCAGGCGACTGTGCCCAGCACGACCAGCACGAAGAGCAGCGATGTCAGGTAGAAGGTGCCGATCAGCATGGCGAGGTTGGCAATCGAGCCGATGCCGTACTTGCCGACGGTGAAGGCCATGGCGCCGAATGCGCCGATGGGGGCTGCCTTCATCAGGATGGCGACGAGGCGGAAGATCGGCGCGGTCAGCGCCTGCAGGAAATCGACGACGGGACGGCCGCGCTCGCCGACGAGAGCAAGCGCCACGCCGAACAGCACCGAGAAGAAAAGCACCTGCAGGATGTCGCCCTGCGCGAAGGCGCCCGTGATGGTGTCGGGGATGATGTTCATCAGGAAGCCGACGATGGTCGAGTCATGCGCCTTTTCGGTGAAGGTCGCCACCTTCGACGGATCGAGCGTCGCCGGGTTGATATGCATGCCGGCGCCCGGCTGGACGACGTTCGACACGACAAGACCAACAATGAGGGCCAGCGTCGAGAAGACGAGGAAATAGATCATCGCCTTGCCGGCGACGCGGCCGACCTTGTGCAGGTCGGAGACGCCAGCGATGCCGGTTGCCACGGTGAGGAAGATCACCGGCGCGATCACCATCTTGACCAGCTTAATGAAGGCGTCGCCGAGCGGCTTCAGCGAAGCGCCGATGTCGGGATAGAAATGTCCGAGCAGGATGCCGGCGGCGATCGCCGTCAGGACCTGCACATAGAGATGCCGGTAAAAGGGAACCTTGCCGCGCGGCTCGGCGGCAGCGATTGCTGTCTGCATCATGTCCTCCGTTCAGCCCCGATCGAGAAGCTCGACCTCCCGGGGCGTTGACCTCCACAGCCTCGCGGCTGCTGTGAGATGCCATTGCAACGGGCATGCCAGATTTGGCCGGAGGGACCCCTTTATTGATTCTGCTGGATTTTTCGTTCCGCCCCTGCCCTGCACTGACGCTGACCGTGCGATGATCCGCATAGGTCGAATTGTACTTTGTGCGAAATCATGCACAAATGCGACATGCTGCAACGCCCTGCCGCTGCCCTGCCTGCCACGCCCGAGCTGCTAACCCAGCGCGCGCGCCGCGCATGGCTGCTGTTTGCCGCGATAGCACTCGCGATCGTCACGGCGGCGCTATACGCGGCCGGGCTCTATGGCCGCTCGACTCAGATAGAGGCGCTGGCGGTGCAAGGACGCACCGACGCCAATCTCAAGGTCGCGCTGCTCCGCGCCGTGCTCGAAAACCCGCGTGCGCTGCCGCTGCTTCTTTCCGAGGACCAGCAAGTCCACGACGCGCTGACGCAGCGCAGCCCGTCCGCCATCGATGTGCTCAACCGCAAGCTGGAAGGGCTGGTTTCCGGCACCAAGGCATCGGTCCTCTATGTCACCGGCACCAACGGCCTGGCGATCGCGTCGAGCAACTGGCGAGAGCCGGCGAGCTTCGTCGGCAACGACTACGGGTTCCGCGCCTATTTCTCGGCCGCCATGCAATCAGGAACCGCCGAGTATTTCGCGCTCGGCAATGTCAGCAAGCGTCCGGGCCTTTACATCTCGCGCCGTGTCGACGGCGCTTCGGCGCCGCTCGGCGTGGTGGTCGTCAAGATGGAGTTCGACCAGCTCGAGGCCGACTGGCGCGAGGCGAACCGCCCTGCCTATGTCAGCGACGAGCATGGCGTGGTGCTGATCACCAGCGTGCCCTCCTGGCGCTTCATGACTACGGCTCCGCTTGCCCAGCCGGTGCTTGCCGATGTCCGCGCCAACCAGCAGTTCGGCGACGCGCCGCTGATGCCCCTACCGGTCACCAGGCCGCAGGCGCTCGGCACCGACGCCGCCCTGGTCCACGCCATCACGCCGGGCTGCAGCAACGCGCAGTATCTCAGGCTGTCGACGGCCGTGCCCTCGACGCCGTGGCGGCTCGATTATCTCGTTCCGGCGGAGGCGCCGATTGCGGCCGCCCAGCGCGAGATGCGGCTTTTGAGCCTCGCCGTCGTCGTTCCGCTCGTCGCGCTTGCCGCCTATCTGTTGTGGCGGAGGCAGTCCGGCCAGATGCGGATCGCGGCGGAGCAGGCGGCGCGAGCGGAGCTCGAACGCGGCGTCGCCGAACGCACCAAGGACCTCAGCCTCGCGCGCGACCGTTTGCAGGCCGAGATTGCCGACCATCGCAGCACCGAGGCTAGGTTGCAGGGCATGCAGCAGGAGCTGGTGCAGGCCAACCGCCTGGCCACGCTCGGCCAGGTCGCCGCCGGCGTGGCGCATGAGATCAACCAGCCGGTGGCAACCATCCGCGCCTATGCCGACAACGCGCGCGTCTTCCTGGAGCGCAAGCAGGTGGCGCCGGCGGAAGAGAACCTTAGCGCCATCGCGGCGTTGACCGAGCGTATCGGCTCGATCACCGAGGAACTGAAAGCCCTGGCCCGCAAGGGCCGCACGGCAGCGGAGCCAATCGAACTGCGCGGCACCATCGAGGGCGCCGTGGTGCTGCTTCGAAGCCGCTTTGCCGGCCGACTGGACGCGCTGGCGATCACCTTGCCGCCGCCGGCGCTCAAGGTCATGGGCAACCGGCTGCGCCTGGAACAGGTGCTGATCAATCTGTTCCAGAACGCGCTGGAGGCGCTCGAAGGCCGCGACGATGGCAAGGTGGAGGTAGCGGCCGCGCAAACTGGAGACAGCGTGGCGCTTTCCGTGTCGGACAACGGTCCGGGTATTCCGACGGCAGTGCTCAAGTCCTTGTTCACGCCCTTTAACACTTCGAAGGAAAAAGGTCTCGGGCTCGGCCTCGTCATCTCCAAGGACATCGTCGCCGACTATGGCGGACGCATCGAGGTGTCGAGCGACCGGAACGGCACCCGCTTCACCGTCCATCTCGCGAAGGTTGACCCGGCATGACGAACGGCAATCCGGCACCGGTCATCCTGATCGATGACGACAGCGACCTCTTGAAAGCGACAAGGCAGACGTTGGAGCTGGCCGGCTTCGCGGTATCGGCCTTCTCGGCCGCCAAAGACGCGCTTGCCGCCATAGACCCAAGCTTCGCAGGCGTCGTGGTGTCGGACATCCGCATGCCCGAAATCGACGGGCTGCAGTTGTTCGACCGCGTGCTGCGCCTCGACGCGGATATCCCCGTCATCCTGGTCACCGGCCATGGCGACATCGCCATGGCCGTCAAGGCGATCAAGGACGGCGCCTATGATTTCATCACCAAACCCTTCGCCGCCGACCGGCTGGCGCAAAGTGTGACCCGGGCAGCGGAGAAGCGTCGCCTGGTGATGGAGAACCGTGCCCTGCGCGAGGCCGCCGAGCAGGCGCAGGACGGTCTGCCGCTGATCGGCCAGACGCCGGCGATGGAGCGATTGCGCCGCACGCTGAGGCAGATCGCCGATACCGATGTCGACGTGCTGGTGACCGGCGAGACCGGCTCGGGCAAGGAAGTGGTGGCGGGCCTGCTGCATCGCTGGAGCCGGCGCGCCAAGGGCAATTTCGTCGCGCTCAACTGCGGCACGCTGCCGGAAACCGTCATCGAGAGCGAGTTGTTCGGCCATGAGGCCGGCGCCTTCACCGGCGCGCAGAAGAAGCGCATCGGCCGCATCGAGCATTCGAGCGGCGGCACGCTGTTTCTCGACGAGATCGAAAGCATGCCGCCGTCGACGCAGGTGCAGATGCTGCGGGTGCTGGAAATGCGCGAGGTGACGCCGCTCGGCACCAACGAAGTTCGGCCGGTCGACCTGCGCGTCGTCGCCGCCGCCAAGGTCGACCTCGGCGATCCGGTCCAGCGCGGCAATTTTCGCGAGGACCTCTATTACCGGCTGAACGTGGTGACGCTCTCGATCCCGCCGCTGCGAGAGCGCCGGGACGATGTCCCGCTGCTGTTCGGCTATTTCGCCGAGCGCGCGGCCGCCCGCTTCCGGCGTGCAGTGCCGGTCACCACGACCGCGATACAACGCCATTTGCGGGAACATGACTGGCCGGGCAATGTTCGCGAGCTCGCGCATTTCGCCGAGCGCTTCGTGCTCGGGCTGGAGGAGACAGCCAATGCCCCTTCATCCGCGATTGCGGGAGAAGATGCTGCGTTGCCGTTGCCTGAACGGGTCGATCGCTACGAAGCCGAGCTCATCCGCGAGACACTTGGTCGCAACGACGGCGATGTCCGGCGCACGATCGAAGCGCTCGGCATCCCGCGCAAGACCTTCTACGACAAGCTGCAGCGTCACGGCATCGTGCGCAGCGATTTCTCCCGATAGATCAAGCCCGTGGAACCATGGACGACCGCCAGCCGTTTAGTCGCGCCGGGAACCGTGGCACGTTGGCACCAGCCGAAATGCGAATGCTCCGCTGCAACGGCGTTGCCGGTTGCGCTCGGCATGCGTTGATGGTTTGTTGCCGCTCAGCGGAGAATGAATGATGCGCGAATCCCTTGGTCATGACGAATACGGCTCGGCCAACCCGTTCGATCCGGACGAACTGGCGCACCTCAACGCCATGGGGCCGGTGGTGGGCAGCGGCAATGATTTCGAGAAATACGCCGTCGCCGTCATCATCGTGTTCGGCGCTCTGATCATCGGCGGCTTGATGGCCGCGTCGCTGTCTTTCGGTCACCGTAACGGCTTCCTGTTCGCCCTCGGTGGCGCTACTTCAGCCTGGATTTCGGGCAATGCGCTGCTGCTCGACCGGCCGCGCATCTATGCGCTGTTCGTCGGCATTGCCGCCGTGATGTTGATCGCGTCCACGATCACGCTTGTCACCTGATCCATCTTCAATATCCAAGCGCCTCGCCGGAACGGGCGCGGCTGTCGATGGCGCCATTGTAGCGCGCTCCGCCGCCTTTCTCGATTTCGGCCAGGCTCTTGCCGCCGACCAGTATCCCGGCCGCCTGGCCCCATGTCTCGTCGCCGAGATCCAGATGGTAGCCCATGCCGGCCAACAGCTTTTCGGTGTCGGGCGACAGCCCGAACGGCTCGACATAGATCGTGTCGGGCAGCCATTGGTGGTGGATGCGCGGCGCGTCGACCGCCTCCTGGATGTTCATGCCGTGGTCGATGACGTTGACGATTGCTTCCAGCGTGATGGTGATGATGCGCGAGCCGCCAGGGCTGCCTATGACCATGAACGGCTTGCCGTCCTTCGTGATGATCGTCGGGCTCATCGAGGATAGCGGCGTCTTCTTCGGCTGGATGGCGTTGGCCTCGCCTTGGACGAGGCCGTAGAGGTTGGGCACGCCGGGCTTCTGGGTGAAATCATCCATCTCGTTGTTGAGCAGGATGCCGGTGCCGTCGGCGACGACGCCCGCGCCGAACGAGCCGTTCAGCGTATAGGTAACCGAGACCGCGTTGCCGTCCTTGTCGATGATCGAATAGTGCGTCGTCTCCTTGCTCTCACCGAAGCCCTTCGGCATCAGGTCCTTGGACACGCCCGCGCGGAACGGGTCGATCTTTTCGCGGATATCCCTGGCGTAGCCCTTGTCGAGCAGCTTCGAGACAGGGTTGTCGACGAAGTCAGGGTCGCCGAGCGCCGAGTTGCGGTCGACATAGGCATGCCGCATGGCTTCCACCATGACATGGACCGTCTCGGCCGAGCCAGCGCCGAGATAGGACAGCGGGTAACCCTCAAGCACGTTGAGGATTTCGCAGATGATGACGCCGCCCGAACTCGGCGGTGGCGAGGAAATGATCTCATAACCGCGATAGGAACAGGTGACAGGTTTCAGCTCACGCACCGCATATTGCTCGAAATCGGCCTTGGCGAGGATGCCGCCCTTGGCGCCGCTGGCCTTGACGATGGCGTCGGCGATGCCGCCCTTGTAGAAGGCGTCAGGCCCCTTGTCGGAGATCGCTGAAAGCGAGGCGGCGAGGTCCGGCTGGATGAGCCGCTCGCCGGCGTCGTAAGGCTTGCCGCCAGGCCTGAGGAAGATGGCGGCGGCCGCCGGGTCCTTCGCCAGCCGGTCGGCGCTGTCGGCGAACGTGGCGGCATCGCCCTGGCTGAGGACGAAACCCTCCCTGGCATAGGCAATCGCCGGCGCCATCAGGTCCTGCCGGGACTTAGTCCCATATTTTTCCCGCGCCATCTCGAGGCCGGCGACGGAGCCGGGCACGCCAACGGCGAGATAGCCGTCGAGGCTCGCGCCCTCGATCGGATTGCCGTCCTTGTCGAGATACATGGTCCTGGTGGCGGCCGACGGCGCGCGTTCGCGGAAATCGATGAAGGTAGAGCGGCCGTCCTTCAAGCGAATGGTCATGAAGCCGCCGCCGCCAATGTTGCCGGCGTCGGGGTAGACGACGGCCAGCGCATAGCCGACAGCGACCGCCGCATCGACAGCATTGCCGCCCTTCTTCAGAACATCGACGCCGACCTCGGTGGCGAGATGCTGGGCGGTCACCACCATGCCATGCTCGCCCTTGGCAGGGGCGCGCGAAGCGGCGAAGGCAACTGCAGACGGCGTGAAAGCGACGGCGAAGGAGAGGCTGACGGCGATCAGCGTCCGGCGGGTGATATGCATGGCAGGGCTCCGGGCGTTGGGGACGCCAAGGAAACCTCGTCCGGGCGGGTTAGTCCAATAACAATTGAATAAGCGAACAGATCCGCCTCAAACTATACCGCCACCGCCGCCGACGACAGCCGGCCGTTCCGCCGCCACCTTCGCCCGGTAGCCGACTTCGCGATAGGCGGCGACCGGGTCGACGGCGCCTCCCGTCCGAAGCCTAGCCATGGCGAGGATCGGCTCGACGTCGGTGCGGTAGGCGATTTTGAGCGTCTGCGTCGCCATCAGCGCGTCATTGGCGTCCTGGTAGCCCTCCAGCGCCTTGCGGTCGACCAGCAGCGCCTGCGCATAGGCGCGCTGCACCTCGACCGCCGACAGCATCAGGCTTTCGATCGGGTCGGTGACATTGTGGCTCTGGTCGAGCATGTGGGCGGGATTGAAACCCCTGACGCCCGATAGCTCGGCATCGACCAGCTCGTTGAAGACGAGGAAGAGCCGGTAGGGATCGATCGAGCCGGCGTCGAGGTCGTCGTCACCATATTTGGAATCGTTGAAGTGGAAGCCGCCGAGCTTTCCGAACTGGATCAGCCGCGACACGATCATCTCGATGTTGACGTTGGGCGCGTGGTGGCCAAGATCGACAAGGCAGAAGGCCTTGTCGCCGAGTTCCCTGGCGATGATGTAGTTGGTGCCCCAGTCCTGCACGACGGTCGAATAAAAGGCCGGCTCATACATCTTGTGTTCGGTGAACAGCCGCCAGTCCTCCGGCAGGCCGGCATAGATTTCGCGCATGGCGTCGAGGTAGCGCTCGAAGGCTTTGGCGAAATTCACCTGCCCGGGGAAGTTCGAGCCGTCGCCGATCCAAACCGTCAGCGCCTTGGAGCCGAGCGTCTTGCCGATCTCGATGCATTCGAGATTGTGCTCGACCGCCTGCCGCCGCGTGCCTGCGTCCGCGTGCGAGAGGGAACCGAATTTGTAGGAGAGCTTCTGGTCCCTGGCGTCGGAAAAGGTGTTGGAGTTCATGGCGTCGAAGCCGAGGCCGAAGCGCGAGGCCGCCTGCTTCAGCCTGTTCGGGTCTGCCTTGTCCCACGGAATATGCAGCGAGACGGTCGGGGTCGCCTGCGTCAGCTGGCTGATGACGGCGCAGTCCTCGATCTTGTCGAAGATGTCGCGCGGCTCGCCCGCACCGGGGAAGCGCGCAAAGCGCGTACCGCCGGTGCCCACACCCCAGGACGGGATCGCCACGCCGAATTTTTCGACCTTGTCACGGATGGCGTCGATGGCGATGCCGCGCCGGTCGAGACGTTCGCCGAGGGAAGCGTAGTCGCGTTCGAGGTCAGTTTTGCGAGCGGCGTTGTGGCTGGCGACGACGTCGGCGGAAATGATCGTTTCGGACACTACAAAAACCTCCCAATATTCGTACGGCAGGCGCAGTCCCTCACCCGACTGCCCGCCTTCCCTCCCGACGGAAACAGGAGGAACCAAGTGCTACCGCGTAAAGCTCTGCGCGTTGCCGGCGTCGACATTGACGATGTTGCCGGTCGACTTGGCCGACATGTCGGAGGCGAAGAAATAGATCGCTTCCGCAATATCCTCCGGGAACACCGAACGCTTCAGCATGGAGCGCGAGCGGTAATGCTCCTCGAGGTCGTCGGTCGACATCTTGTAGGCGGCGGCGCGCTGTTCCTTCCATTCTCCGGTCCAGATCTTGGAGCCGCGCAGCACGGCGTCGGGGTTGACGACGTTGACCCTGATCTGCGCCTCCGCGCCCTCCAGCGCGAGACAGCGCGCGAGGTGGATTTCCGCGGCCTTGGCGGTGCAATAGGCGGCAGCATTGGGCGAAGCGGCAAGCCCATTCTTAGAGGCGACGAAGACGACATTGCCACCGATCTTCTGGACGCGGAAAAGCCTGAACGCTTCGCGCGAAACGAGGAAATAGCCGGTCGACAGGATGTCCATGTTCCGGTTCCAGAGCGCCAGCGTCGTCTCCTCGATCGGCGCCGAAGAGGCAAGGCCGGCGTTGGACACCAGGATGTCGATGCCGCCGAACTCGACCGAAGTCTCGGCGAAACCGGCTGTCACCTGGTCCTCGGAAGTTACGTCGATCCGAACTGGCCGGACGAAATCCTTGCCATAAGCCTTTGCCAGCTCTTCATTGGCGGCGGCGAGCGCGGCCTCGTCGATATCGGCCAGTACCACGCAGGCGCCTCCGCGCAGCAACCGGTTGGCTGTCGCGCGGCCGATCCCGCCGGCGCCGCCGGTGACCAGCGCGATCTGGCCGGCGAGTGCCTTCGGCTTCGGCAGCCGCTGGAGCTTGGCCTCCTCGAGCAGCCAGTACTCGATGTCGAAAGCCTCCTGGGCGGGCAGGCCGACATAGGACGACACCGTCGACGCGCCGCGCATGACGTTGATGGCGTTGACATAGAACTCGCCCGAGATGCGGGCCGTGGCCTTGTCGCCGGCGAAGGTGAACATGCCCACGCCCGGCATCAGATAGACCACGGCATTGGGATCGCGAATGGCCGGCGAATCCGGGTGCTTGCAGCTGTCGTAATAGGCCTGGTAGCCGACGCGGTAGGCGGCGATGTCGTCGGCCAGCCGCGCGATGACGGCGTCGACATCCGGGTTCTTCGGATCGAATTCGATCACCAGCGGCCGGATCTTGGTGCGCAGGAAATGGTCCGGACAGGACGTGCCCAGCGCCGCGAGCGGCCGGAGGTCCTTGGAGTTGACGAACTCCAGCACCGCCGGCTGGTCGTCGAAATTGCCGAGCTTGTGGCTCTTCTCGGAGATCAGGCCACGGATCCTCGGCATCAGCTTCGCGGCAATGGCGCGGCGCGCCGGCGCGTCGAGCGCCTGCACCACTTCGCCGCCGAAGATCGCCTTGCCTTCCGACTTGCGCTCGAACCAGTCGATCGCCTGGTTGATCACCGAGATCGTCGTTTCG
>NZ_JANINM010000390.1 GCF_024509055.1 Mesorhizobium sp.
TGCAGCTGGCGCAGTTCAACGGCGTGCCGATCTCGCTGGTGCTGCCGCAGCGCGCTACTTTCGAAGTCGTCGAGACCGAGCCGGTCACCAAGGGCCAGACGGCGTCCTCCTCCTACAAGCCCGCAGTGCTTTCCAACGGCGTGCGCACCACCGTGCCGCCGCATATCTCGGCCGGCACGCGCGTGGTGGTGATGACCGCCGACGGCTCCTACGTCGAGCGCGCCAAGGACTGAGGCTGACGGCAGCCCAGGAAATAGCAGAGATCTTCCGCGCCGCCAGCGATAGACGTTGGCGGCGTCTTAGTCTCTACGCAGTTCACGCGCTTCGGTGGCCGGTCCATCAAGGTCTCGGTCAAGCAGACAGTCGATGAACGCGCGGAGCGCGGGCGTCGGCGAGCGCCGGTTCGAGTAGTAGAGAAAGAGCCCGGGGAAGGTCGGCGACCAGTCGGCGAGGACGCGCACAAGACGGCCCTCCTCGATCGTTTCGTAAATGCGGCGATCGTCGTAGGCATAGAGTATGCCGAGGCCCTGCAACGCCCCCTCCAGGACAACCTCCTGCAAGCTGGAGACAAGCGGGCCCTCGACGTTCATTTCGAGCGATTTCTTCCCCTTTTGAAACTCCCACCGATAGACGTTCCCTGCGCCGGGAAAGCGCCAGTTGATGCAATCATGCTGGTGGAGATCCGCGGGCGTCCTGGGCACGCCGCGACGCGCGAAATAGTCCGGCGAGGCAACCGCCATCATCTGCATGTCGGGTGTGAGCCGCAGCGCGACCACGTCCTTTTCGAGCCGTTCGCCGATCCTGATGCCGGCGTCGAAGCGTCCGGCGACGATGTCGCTGAGGCCGTCGTCGATAAAGAGATCGAGGACGACGTCGGGATTGAGGCGATGGAAGCGCCCGAGCCGCGGCGCAATGAGCTTCGTGGCGGCCATGCCTGGCGTGTTGATGCGAAGGACGCCGGCGGCCCGGCCCGTTGCCGAAACCGCGTCGGCGACGGCGGCCTCCATCTCAGCCATCGTAGGCAGGAGTCGATCGTAGAGCCGTTGGCCGATGATGGTGGGAGCCACGCTCCGGGTCGTGCGGTTGAGAAGCCTGACGCCGAGCCTTGCTTCCAGCTGGCGGATTGTCTGGCTGAGCGCCGAGGCGGACATGCCGAGATGTTTCGCGGCCTGAGCGAAGCTCGCTCGCTCGACGACAGCGGCGAAGGCCCGCAATTCGGCGAAGTCCGATCCGCGCATTATACACCGCTCGATCAATAATCCGGTTACATAATACCCGACTTTCCGCTCTTCGGCACCGGTTGGTTGGCGCGGATTATGCCTCGATTTCTCAATGGGCCATTCAGATTCCGGGGCATTCACTTAACGATGCGCTGGGCACATCTGCGTTCGTGAAACGCGTGGGTCACAGAATCCCAGCCCCCCGCTTCCAGCCGAAGGAGACTGATCATGACACTCCATCTACCCGACCCCATTGCCGCGTATTTCGCTGCTGACAAGCGTGATGGCCAAGCCGTGGCGCGCTGCTTCACGAAAGACGCAACAGTCAAAGATGAACGGCGTACATACGCCGGTCTGCAGGAGATCAGGAGGTGGAGGACGGAGGTGTCGGACAAGTACACCTACACGTCCGAGCCATTTGCGATCCAGGAAGCCGATGGCCTCACCATCGTCAAAAGCCATCTGGCTGGGAACTTCCCGGGCAGCCCCGTCGATCTCAGATACTTCTTCCGGCTCGAGCGCGGGAAGATTTCCTTTCTGGAGATCATCCCATGAGCATCGAGCTCAGGAACCAGGCCGGCGCGGGGGGCATCCAGGCGCCTCCATTATATATCTGAAACCTCATAACCTATCCACATAATACCAGATTATCTTATGTCTTCCTTCCGGGCATTGTGGATCCAAGGACGTTTTCGGTCCGACAGAACCCAAATCAAAGGAGCACCCCAATGACCCGGTCTTTCGACCTTACTTCATACCGCCTGCTCGGCCGTTCCGGCCTTCGGATTTCCCCTCTTGCCCTTGGCACGATGACCTTCGGGGCGGACTGGGGCTGGGGCGCTGAGAAGGACGAAGCGCGCCGCATCTTCGACGCTTACGTCGATCGCGGCGGCAACTTCGTCGATACGGCGAACGCCTACACCAACGGTTCCTCCGAACGCCTTGTCGGCGAGTTCGCGCAGGGCAAGCGTGAGCGGCTGGTGATCTCGACCAAATACACGATGGCAACGCGACCGGGCGATCCGAACTCGGGCGGCAACCACCGCAAGAGCATGATCGCTTCGGTCGAGGAAAGCCTGCGGCGACTGAAGAGTGACCACATCGACCTGCTCTACGTCCACCAGTGGGATGACCTTACCCCGGTCGAAGAGATCTTGCGCGGGCTGGACGATCTGGTCCGCCAGGGCAAGGTGCTCTATCTCGGCCTTTCGGATATTCCCGCATGGCAGGTTTCGCGCATGCAGGCGATTGCCGATCTGCGCGGCTGGACGCGGTTCGTTGCATTGCAGAGCGAATACAGCCTTATCGAGCGCACCTCCGAGCGCGACCTGATCCCGATGGCGAATGAAATGGGCATGGGCTTCATGCCCTGGTCGCCGCTGGCCAATGGCGTGCTGTCGGGCAAATACAGCCGCGCCGATCTTGGCACCTCGCAGGCAGGCATAGAAGGATCGCGCAAGGCCGTTGCCGGCGCTCACGGCTCGCTTTCGGAGCGCAGCCTCGCAATTGCTGAGGTCGTCGGCGACATCGCACGGGAAGCAGGCATCTCCTCGGCGCAGGTGGCGCTCGCCTGGGTCATGTCAAACTCTGGCGTGGCGGCCCTGTTGCTAGGGGCACGAACGCTGCAGCAGCTTGAGAGCAACCTCGGCGCGGTCGAGGTGACCCTGGATGCCGAGCAATTGGCAAGGCTTGAGGCGGCGAGCGCCATCGAGCTCGGCTTCCCGCACGACATGCTCTCGCGCTCGCTCATCCGCGATGCGGTGACCGGCGGTACGCGGCGCCCGGAACGCAAGTGGTTGTAGGCCGCAGTGGCCTTCTTTGAGGCGGCGCTGAATGCCCTAGGGAACCAAGCGCCGCCGCCGACGACCGTTATTGCGTGTTTGTCTGGCGGGCGGCCTGGAGGTCGTTCAGCCCCTTCAGCGCATCGTGGTTGCCGGTCGCTGCGGCGGCGCGGAACACCTGCTCGGCATCGGCGAACCGGCGCAGCTTCAAATAGGCGTAGCCGCGCAACACCATCAGGCCGGTGCGCTCAGGCGCGATGCGCGAACGCTCGTCGAGCGCCAGGATCGCCTCATTGTACCGGCCCTGATCGAAAGCCGTGCTCGCTTGCGTCTCCAGCAGCGCCGTGCGGATCTCGATGCTGCGCTCGGAATCCATCGGCGCCTGTGATGCCGACACGGCAGCCCTATCGGTCAGGCCGGCCCGCAGGTAAGCCAGGCTTTGGCCATAGGCGGCATCGGCGCGCGTCTTGCCGGACCCGCCCAACGCGACTTCGAAAGCGGCAGCCGCCTCGATCGGCCTGTTGACCTGCATGAGACACCAGCCTCGCGTCAACGCCGCTTCGGGCGGCATTGACGAAGGATCGAGAGTGGTGGAACAGCCGCGCACCACCTGCCGGGCCCGGCCGGCCTGCGCCACGCGCTGGCCCTGTGCCGTCCCGTCCTGAGCCACTGGGCGCCGGCGCAAGGGCTGATCTTCGCGAGCTTCGTCGGGCGCCGCGGCGGTTTTCCTGCGCTTGCCCAGCGCCGAGGTCTCGATGCTGCGTTCGCCAACCGTGGGTATCCGTTCGGATCGACCGGCCCATGCCGTCTGGATTTCCTTGACGCCCGCCTTGTCGCCGACTTTCCAGCGCGTCAGCGCCAACCCGTAGGCCGATGGCTCGTCGTCCGGCTTCCAGTCGAGCGCCAACTTGAACCATTGGGCCGCGGTCTGCGGCTGGTTGAGGGAGTCGGCGTACCAACCTAGCTGCTGGGCGGAGGCTGCGTCCTTCGCAGCATAGACCGCCTGCACCATGCGCTGCAGCACTTCGGGCTTGAGCGGCGGGGGCGGCGTCACAGCGAGCAGGTTCGCTACCGCCGCCAAGTAAACCTTACGTGTGTCGTCGTCGGTATCGCGCCACTGGGCGAGGATGTCCTCTGCCTCGGCCGGGCGGTTCAGATTGATCAAGGCGAGCGCCAGGCCCTGCGAGGATTTTGCCGTGTTCTCCTTATCGTGCGCCTTGCTGAACCAGGTCTCCGCCGCCTGCGGATTGTCGCGGCGCACATAGTACCAGCCGAGCAGCAGATCGTCGGCCGCCAGCCCGCCGTCCTTGGCAAGGCCTTCGACCGTCGCGATATCGGCATCCGGGATGACGAGCTTCGGATCGGCGTCGGCATTGGCGAGGCTCTGCCTGGCGATGTCGCCGCGGAGCGCCGCGAACTCCCCCTTGCCGTCCGGCGTCTTCTGCTCGGTCGCCAGCAGCTGGTCGAGGTTCTGCCGCGACAACAGCGGCAGCGCCTTCTGGATGGTGGCGTAGCGTTCCTCGGGCTTCTTGCAGTTGTTCAGGACGTAGAGATACGCGTCCCTGGCGCGATCCTCGCGCTTGGTCTCGGCAAATGCCTCCGCCACGCGCCAAAGCACGTCGACGTCACCGCATGTGAGCAGGCTTGGATTGCTCGAGCCGACGCGGACGACGGCGTCGTACTGCTTGAGGTTCGAGGCATTGACCAGCTGTTCCCTCGCTTCCGCAACCGCCAGCCGCTGCATGAGGTCGGCCGGCGGTTGCCACCCGGCCTGCGCGGTCTGCCGGTCGGCGATCGCCTTGCGAAGCTCGGCCAGCTTGCCGTCCGAATAGAGCTTCCACATCTGGTCGAGCTGCGGATCGCCCTGCTGGCGCACCGCCAATGGATTTGCCGGTGGCGTCCAGTCCGGATAGAGCGCCTTCAATCGGGCGATCTCGGCGTTCAGTCGCTTGGTGTCGCCCTTGGCGGCAAAGTAGCGAAGCGCCGTCTCATCGACGTTTTGCGACGACGACGGAACCGCCGCAGGCGCCGTGTCGGCGCCGGATGACTGGCCACCTTGCGCGACGCTCACCGGTTTCGAAGGGCCATCCTGCTGCGCCTGCGCGCCGGCGGATTGCCCGGCACCGGGCAAAACCACGGGCCTTGAGAAATACCCGCCCTGGTGCATCACGAACGCACCAAGCAGGGCCGTGCCGGCGAGTATGAGAAATGCCGGCCTCATAGGCACTCCGGATGATGGCGGCGCGCATAGGCGAGCGCGAGCAACTGGAGGGTCGACGGATAATAATCGGTCGGCTGGAACGACTTCAGGTCCTCGGCGATCGGCTTGCGGTCGAGAACGCAGGAAACCAGCGCCGGGATGATGCGGTAACCGCTGTCGGCGAGCAGCTGGCGCGTCTGCCCGGTCGCGATATCGACGATGCGGACACGGCCCTGGTCGTCAGGCATTCCGGCCATGAAAGGCGCAAGCAGGTCGCGGTCGTGGATGCCGGCTCGCACCAGGTAGAGCGGAATGCGGAGCGCGTTGTAGCTGAACTCCTGCGGAAAACCGTCGGCCACGGCGGGGCTTGTCTTCAGCGAGACCCAGTCGGGCGGCAGGTCGGACGGGCCGATCTTCATCGACCGCACAAGCAACGTCCTGCCGTTCGCGGCGAGTTCGCTCCAGGGGCCGTTCGGCGCCAGCTCCGCCATGGCCGGAAGCGCTTCGAACACCCAGTAGGACGGATTGACCACCGGGCCGTCGGCGCGGTCGCGCGCGGCAAAACCGGAATTGCCGGGCTTCAGCACGACAAGGTCGCCGACGGTTTCCAGGCTGCCGGATGCGAGCGCCGTCGCGATCCCGGCCGCGGCCTGCGACAGGTCGGGGCGATGCCATGCGTCGCCGGCGAGCGCCAGGCCGTAGGCGATCAGCAAGTCGCCGTCGGACGCATTGTTTGTATCGCTGATATGCGGGCTGGCCGCCGGGTCCCACTTCCAGGCGGCGAGGCCGTCGTCGCGGACCATCATTTCCGTGCGCGTGAACGCCCAGATGCGGTCGAAATCACCCCGGTTGCCGGCAAGATAGGACAAGAGCAGCCCGTAACCTTGACCTTCGCTGTGACTGATCCCGCCATTGGCGTTGTCGACGATTCGTCCGGCCGGGTCGAGGAACTTATCCTTGTAGAGCGCCCATTCCTTCGGCGCGATCGCGGGCGCGGCCAGGCTCCGGCCAGCCGGCGCGATCAGGGCGGCGAGCATTGCGAGGGCGATGAGACCTGCCTGGAGCGAAATGTTCATTTGTGGCGCCCCAGCGATCCAAGCAGTCCGGCCGTGGCGAGCCCAAGCAGGATGGAGAGCACCGTCAGCACCACCGCGTAGGACAACGCATTCGCCGACAGCCAGTTGGCGGCGATGAGGCGGTAGTTGGCGAGCGAGAACGGCTGCGTCTCGACGAAGTCGAAATGCGTGACCGGCTGCGTGGCGACCTTGTCATCACCGGTATCGACGGTCGTCAGGTGTCCTCCGATCTGCCGCCAGGTGCGTTGTTGCGTCAGCGTGCGCACTCCCTCGCGCAGCGCACTGGCGGTCGGCGCGGTCACCAGGGTCCAGGTGCCGCCGGCCGTCGGACTGGTCTCCTGGGCGACAAGCAGGCTGGCGCTGCCTTGCGGGGTGTATTCGGGCGGCCGACCCGGGAAAACGCGGAAGGAATCCATCGAGATGTTGAAGGTTCGGTTCATCCAGTCCTCGAACGAACTGACCTGTCCCCGCCAGCCGCTGCCGCGCAGCTTCTTGCGCCATTCGTCGAAGGTCGTTTCGGTGTTCGGCTTGATGGACGAGACCGCCTCGCCCCAGCCCGAGGAGCTGTTGCCTGAGACGCCGACCTGCGCCAGCACAGCCGGCGGAACCTGCGACAGCGCACTGATGAAGATGGCGTTGCGGTCGGCGACCGCGGAAGCTGCGGTCGATGAATCCACCCCGATCAGTCGGCCCGCGGCGACCGACATGCGCGCCATCAGCGTCACGCCCGCCGATACCGTCTCGGACTGCGCGCGGTCCATGATCAGAGGCAGCGCATAGTCGGCCCGGCCGTAGGGAAAGCCGGTGCCGCTGATCGCCGCGAGATCCGGGGTGCGCGCGACCCGCGCGAAGTCCGGCATGACGAATTCCGACGTGTCGAAGACTGCAAAGCGCGGGCCGCCCTGCCCCGTCGCGCCCGGTGCGCAGACGGCGTCGGCCTGGGTCAGGAGCACCGCCTCGAGTGCGACGTTGTTGTCGCCCGGCCGGAAGTGGCGCATCGTTACCTTGATCGGAAGATGCCGCAGGATCTCACCGCCGGTCGTGGTGATGGGCACGGTGGCGGCGATGTTGTCGTTGACATAGACGTCGATGTGGCTGCCTGGCAGCACATCTTGCGAATAGGCGGCGTCGAGCAGGATGGTCGCTTGGCCGTATGCGCCGGCATAGAAATCGGACGGCACGCCGACAGTGAAATCGGTGCGAAAGCGGCGGCCCGGGAACTGCAGCGTGCTCACGCCGAGGTCAAAGAATTTGAGATTGCTCGCGCCGGTCAGCATCGGCACGTCTGGCGTGCGCCAGTTGCGCGTGCCGAGGCTGGTGCGCAAGCTGCCCGCCGGGCGGTCGACCTGCCTGGCGATGTCGTCGATCGCCATGTCGATCGCCTGCCAGTTCGGCCCGCTGACGACCAGGGTCGAAGGGCCGAGCTTGGGGTCGTCGACCAGCGTGGCGACCGGACCAGCCTGCGCGCCGACCGGCACCATCGCCAACACCCTGGATATCTCGGAGGCGGGCCCGACGACGACGTTGGCGGCACCCGGGCCTGCCTGGGGCGAGCCATCCTCGGTGACCTCGAATGCCTGGTTCGGCATGTTGGCCATCAGCGCCAGAGCTTCGCCGAGCCGCACGGTCGGCGCGGTCGACGCCGCCTGGGCCATGGACGGCACAATCATATTGAAGGTCGTGGCCCCGCTCTCGTCGACCCCGATGGCGCGCAGATCCTCGACCCGCTTCCAGCGGCCGGCCTCGGCGCCATCGAAGGAGAAGAAGGTGCGCGCCAGGTCGATCTGCGTCCACAATTCGTAGGTCGACTGGATGCTGCAATCGGTGCGGTGCCGCTGCACGGCGGAAATCGTGACGTCGTTCAGCCCGGCATGCAGGACCCTCGGCGGCACGATGGCGACCGTGTCGGCGGCCTTGTCCGAAGCTGCGATCGGCTGGTCGACAACCTTGGTGCCGTTGATCGAAACGGTCATGCGCGACGTTTCCGGCGCCACGACGATCGCGTTCTGGTAGCCGAGATGGAGTTCGGTCGCGGCGGCCGCCTGCTCGGGCGTGAGGAAGACGGACCAGGACCGCTGCGAATATTCGCCGGAAAAGACCAGTTCACTGAACGGAACGAAGTAGCGCTTGGCTGGCTGCGCCGTGGCTTGCCGTATCTCTGGCTGGGCCGGCAATTCCGTGCCTGCAGCCGGTGCCGTGCCGCCCGGCGGCGTGGCTTGGGGAGCGGGTTGGACCGGGGGCGGCGCGATGGGCTGGGCAGGCGCAGGCGGTCTTTCGCCGGACATGTCGAAAGGAGTCTGCGCCACGGCCGGCGACGCGGCGAACAGGACGAGCAGCAGCCAGGCGCCCTTCATGGCCGCTTCTCCGCAAGCTGGCCGACCGGCGCGCGCTTGCCCCTGCCGCTCAGGTCGCGCCAGAAATAGACCAAGCCGCGATAGGTCTGGAAAATCGCCAGGCGCAGGAACCAGGCGGTGCCGCGCAGCAGCCCTGGATTGCCCCGGCGCGAAAGCTGGAACTGCTCCCACTGCTTGGAGTTGGCGAAAATGAGGTCGGCGACCAGCCGGTGATGCACCGCTTCACTCGGCTGGTAGAGGCAGCCGACCGCGATGCCGTCGGAGGTCCGCTCGAAATTCCTGATCGTCACCGGCAGCACGGCTTCGGTGCCGTCCGCGAACATCTTGAAACGGATGCCGGCCCTTGCATCCTTGGCCAGGTCCTCCAGTTCCACGCCGAGCACGGTGAGGCGGGCGCCGAAGGCCGAGACGTTCTCGATCGTGCCCTTGTGCCACTTGCCATTGATCTCGAAATCGGCGCGGCGGCTGACCTTGACCCGTCGCGTGGCGGCACGCTCGCCGCGCTCCGAGACGACACCGAGCGCGCAGCCAGCCATGATCAGGTTGAGCAAGTTCCAGCCGCCGACAACAAGTGTGACATCGGCCTTATAAGGCTCGGCATAGACCTTGTAGGCCGTCATTGCGACGCCGATCAGCAGCACGCCGAAGATGACGAAGAACGGCTTGGCTATCTCCGAAAGCCGGCTGGTCGAGATAGACTCGTCCTTGGCGGTGACCTTGAAGGTCGGCTTGCGCGGATTGAGGATGACCGAAATGACAGCCGGCAAAAGATGCACGGTCTGCACATATTCATAGAGTTCCGAGATCCACGGCCAGCGGAAAGCGCCGTAGAGGTAGTTCTGCATCATCAGGTTCACGATCATGTAGCTCAGCGTGTAAGCCATGAACTCGCCGCCCGAGGCGGTGAATATCTGCAGGTCGAAGAACAGGTAAAACAGCGGCGCCACCAGGAAGATGGCGCGTGGGAACGGGAACAGCCAGAACAGCGTCGACGACATGTAGCAGAGGCGTTGCGGGATCGAGAGGCCGCGCTTCAGCGGGGGGAAGCGGAAACGCAGGATCTGCATCATGCCTTGCGCCCAGCGGCTTCTCTGGCCGATGAAACTGGCGAAAGTGGCCGGCTGCAGGCCGGCGATCAGGGGTTTGTCGACATAGACGCTGTGCCAGCCGCGCGCGTGCAGCTCGACGGCCGTCTCGCAGTCCTCGGTGATGCTGACGCCGCTGAAACCGTTGGTCTCGCCAAGCGCGGAGCGTCGCAGAACGGCCGCCGAGCCGCAGAAGAAGGACGCATTCCATTTATCGAGGCCGCGCTGGATGATGCCGTAGAACATCTCGTTCTCCGACGGCATCTTCTCGAAGGTCCTGAGATTGCGCTCGACGGGATCCGGATTGAGGAAGAAGTGCGGGGTCTGCACCAGGAACAGGCGTGGGTCCTCATCGAAATAGCCGACCGTCTCCTTCAGGAAGTCTCGCGCCGGAGCGTGATCGGCATCGAACACCGCGATCAATTCACCGGTCGATTTCGAAAGCCCGTTGTTGAGATTGCCAGCCTTGGCGTGCTCGTTGCGGTCGCGTGTCAGGTAGTTGACGCCGAGGTCGGCGGCGAGCTTCTGCAACTGTGCATGACGGCGCTCGGCGTTGTTGGCGTCGGCGATGCGGTCGGCGTTGCGCTTCTGCAGCGTGCCGCCGTCGTCGAGCAACCAGACGGTGAACCTATCCTGCGGATAATCCATGCCGCGCGCCGCGGCCATGGTGTTGGCGAGCAGTTCCGGATCCTCGTTGTAGGTCGGGATGAACACGTCGACGGTGGGCAGCCGGTCGTTGGAGTTGGCGCGCGAAGGGCGCGAGGGCAGCGGCGACGCGACGACGAAAAGGCTCAGCGCCAGCATCATCACGCTGTAGAGTTCAGCCAGGTAGAGCAGCACGCCGGGAATGAAATTCTCGAGCTGGTTGACGGGCGGCAGCGTGGAGGTGGTGCGCCAGTAGACGTAGCGCATGACGATGGCCGTGCCGAAGGCGAGCGCCACAAGCCGCCAGATGCCGTCGGGCCGCACCAGCTTCAGGATCATCATGGCGACCAGAACGCTCAGCGAAGCGACGAGCTGGGTTTCCAGGCTGATCGGCAGCGACACCATTGTGAGCACGCAGACCGAAGCCAAGCCCCATTGCAAAACTATCAGGAACTTCCGCATCCATTGCTCCTGCAATCTGCATCGGCCGCAAGCCGCCGCGCGTTATCCGCTCATTCTCAAGCGACCTCCCCTCGCCCGATCGCTACCGCTGTTTCCGGCTCGCGCTACAACCCGTAACGCACGCCCGGATTTCCAGCCCTGGCGAGTTTTGCCGCGATGGTGGTTAACGAGTTGTTTCTCCCTTGCCCTGGCTGCAACCTGAACCTGCATCTGCCTGCGCGCATGGCGGCGGCGGAACGATCGTGGCCGCTCCGGACGAGCCGGCGGCCGGTGCCGCCACCACGGCCTTGGGCGATTGCGCCCCGGCCGTCTGCCCGCCGGGCGGCGCCGGCACGATGGGGCCGATTGGCTGTGGCAATTCAGGCGTTGCCGGCGTCCGCTCCGCCATGACCTGCTGGCGTGGGATCCGAGGCGCCGGCTTGGCCGCCTCCGGTGGCGACGTCACAGTGCCGAACCGGGTGGCGCCGAGCGGGTAGATCGGATGACCGGACTTGCCGATCGCCTCGTCCGGCGCCGGCGCATTGCCGTAGGGGTTCCAGTTGCGCGTCTTGAAGGATGCGGAAATCGAATAGCCATACATCACGTCGAGCAAATGCTGCTCGGAGGCATTCTGGTCGCAGAGCCGCAACCGCACCTGGACGGAGCCCTTGTTG
This sequence comes from Mesorhizobium sp., assembly GCF_024509055.1. Classification (GTDB taxonomy): domain Bacteria; phylum Pseudomonadota; class Alphaproteobacteria; order Rhizobiales; family Rhizobiaceae; genus Mesorhizobium. The sequence continues at coordinate 11,477 of NZ_JANINM010000390.1, forward strand.
CCGATCAAGGTCTGGGTGGAGCCGGTGGAGGTGATGCGCTGCCAGCCATAGAGGCAGGTGTCGCCAGAGGCAGCGCGACCGACGGCATAGCCGAAGGGGCCATACTTGTTCTGCACATAGAAAGGCGAGCGTTGCATGCGGATGCCGGGCAGCAACTGCCGCATCTCGGAGCCAACATCGCCGATCGGCAGATAGCCGTCGCGCAGCCTCGCCTCGCCTGCCACAGAAGCATCGACCGGGCCGAACATCTGCACCCGAAGCATGTTCTGGCCGGGTGTGCGGGCCGAGGTCGACAACAGGATGTCCTGCTGCGTGGCGTTGGCGAAGCGCTGCTCCAGCACAGCCGTTACCGCCGGCCCGCCCGGGGCCGGATAGGCGAAGGCTGTTTCGGAAGACACCATGCTTGTGCCGGTGGAATTGGTCAGCGGCGGCGGGCTGGCACAGTTCGCAAGCAATGAGAGCGAAACCAGCCCTGCAGCCTGCATAACGCGATGCAATCCGCCGTTTCGACGACCTTCGGCGCAGGTTTGGTGGGCTCTGGCAAAGTCCATGCGCGCGAAGCTAAGAGATTCGCCTTGATTAACGAAGGATAAATGCAGGTCTTTCAACCTGTCCGGGCATGAAAAACATGGCTGAGTCAAATCAGCCACAATCAGAAGCCCGCCGGTGCTGCCGTCAGGCGATTTCCACCGGAAGACCGGCAGCCTTCCATTCGGGCATGCCGTCCTCCAGCCGCCGCGCGGCAAGCCCGAACAAACGCAGCGCAGCCACCGCCTCGAAGGACATCACACACCAAGGGCCACGGCAGTAGGCGACGATCTCTCGGTTCATGTCGGCAGCGCGGGACCACGCCTTGATCTCGCCAAGCGGAACATTGATCGCGCCGGGCACATGTCCAAGTGCAAACTCGTCCGCCGGGCGGACGTCGATCAGCGTCACCAGCCCATCGCGCATCAGCGTCTGAAGCTCGTGGCGCGTGACCGGCCGCATATCGTCACGCGCATCGAAATAACCGCGCACGATGCGGTCGACCTCGGCGAGCTGCCGCTCGGCGACGGTTCGCACCGAAGCGAAGGCGGAAAGCACGCTCGCATCGGCGAGTGAATAATGCGCGAACTTGCCGTCACGCTCGGCCGAGACGATGCCGGCGCGCCGCAAAGCCTGTAGATGTTGGGAGATGTTGGCGATCGGCTGGCCGAGCTTGGCCGCTAGAGCCTCGACGCTGCGCGTGCCTTGCGCCAGATGCTCGATCATCTCCAGCCGCAACGGATGGCCGAGCGCCTTGGCGACGATCGCGAACTGCTCGTAAAGCGCCTGCTTCGGATTGCGGATTGACATCGCCCTTTCGCTAACGCATCGTCATTCAATAGATTAATTGAATGACATTTTGGAGCTGCGGCTGTCAAGCCGGGCTCGGATTCGGCACAACCGCAGCTTGGAGTGTGAAGCCAATGATCTTCAGGCAGTTCCTGCACACAGACCCGGTCGCCGCCTCCTATCTGTTCGGCTGCGGCGGCAAGGCTTCCGCGGCCGTCGTCGATCCGGTCGGCGACATTGCGCCCTATGTCGAGGCAGCGCGCGCCACCGGCATGCGCATCCTCTATGTCGTCGACACCCACATCCATGCCGATCACATCTCGGCCGGGCGCGCGCTCGCCGAGGCTACAGGCGCGGAATACGTGCTGTTCGAGGGAGCGGAGGCCACCTTCCCGTTCCGGCGCGTGAAGGACGGCGATGTGCTGGAACTCGGCAATGTGACGGCGACCGTGATGCACACGCCCGGCCATACGCCGGAGCACCTCAGCCTCTTGGTCACCGACCGGACGCGGTCGAGCGAACCCTGGTTCGTGCTCACCGGGCATACGCTGATGGTCGGCGACCTCGGCCGCACCGAACTTGCTTCCAGCGCCGAGGACGGCGCCCGGGCGCTTTACGCCAGCGTTCGGCGGCTGAAGGGGTTGCCCGACCATATCGAGGTGCTGCCGGGCGCCTATTCCGGCTCGGTCTGCGGCCGCTCGCTGAGCGGCAAGCCGACATCGACGATCGGCTTCGAGCGGCGCTTCAACAAGGCCTTCCGCATCGAGGACGAAGACCAGTTCGTCGCGGCGATGACCGCCGACATCCCGCCCCCACCGCCGGACGCCGCCAAAACCCGGGCCGCGAATGCCGGGGTGAAATCGTGAGCGCAGCGGCGCCGGCCGTCGCGCTCGGGCTCAAAGCCAACTGGAAGCAGTTCGCGCTGCTGGTGCTGATCAACGCCTTCGTCGGCGGCATGGTCGGCATCGAACGTACAGTCGTTCCGCTGATCGGCGCGGAAGAGTTCGGCGTCGCCTCGACGACGCTCATCGTCTCCTTCATCGTCAGCTTCGGCGTCGTCAAGGCCTGCGCCAACCTCGTTTCGGGCCAACTCGCCGACACTTGGGGGCGCAAGCGCGTGCTGATCCTCGGCTGGCTGTTCGGCCTGCCGGTGCCGTTCATCATCATCTGGGCGCCGAGCTGGGGCTGGATCGTGGCGGCCAACGCGCTGCTAGGCATCAACCAGGGCCTTGCCTGGTCGATGACGGTGATCATGAAGGTGGACCTCGTCGGGCCGAAATCGCGCGGCCTCGCCGTCGGCCTCAACGAGTTCGCCGGCTATCTCGCCGTCGGCGTGACCGCCTTCCTGACAGGCTACCTCGCCAGCCGCTACGGGCTGCGGCCTGTGCCGATCTATCTCGGCGTCGGCTACGCGGTCCTCGGCGCCGTGCTCTCGATCCTGCTGGTGCGCGACACGCGCGAGCATGTGCAACTCGAACTGGCGAACCACGCCAGGCAGGCGTCGCCGCTCAGCTTCCGCGAAATCTTCATGCTGACTTCATTCGGCGACCGCAATCTCTTCGCCGCCTCGCAGGCAGGCCTGGTGAACAACCTCAACGACGGCATGAGCTGGGGGCTTTTCCCGCTGTTCTTCGTCGCCAACGGCCTCGGCGTCGAGCGCATCGGCATCCTCAAGGCGGCCTATCCCGCGGTCTGGGGCATCTTTCAGGTCGCAACCGGGCCGTTGAGCGACCGCTGGGGTCGCAAGGGCCTGATCGTCGCCGGCATGTGGGTGCAGGCGGCAGGGCTGCTGCTCACCGCCATGACGCGCGATTTCGGCTGGTGGCTGCTGGCGAGCGCGCTGCTCGGCCTTGGAACGGCAATGGTCTATCCCAGCCTGATCGCGGCGGTGTCGGACGCATCGCACCCCTCCTGGCGAGCGCGCTCGCTCAGCGTCTATCGCTTCTGGCGTGATCTCGGCTACGCAATCGGGGCGCTGTCCGCCGGCCTGATCGCCGATTTCTTCGGCTTCGCCACCGCTATCGCGGCCATCGCGGCGCTGACTTTTTTGTCGGGCGCGATCGTGGCGGTGGTGATGCGCGAGGGCACATCCAAGGTCTTGTCACCGACCCCAAAATGACGGCCAGCTCGGGTCGCCGGCAAAGTCGCGTTTACGATATCCGAAGCTTCATGCTGCGGGATACCGGCCGGTCCGGTACTATGGGCTGGGGTAGATTTCATTTGAGCTCGACATGAACAGTGCGACGCGCATGCCGTGGGTGGACACGGCAAAGGGCCTTTCGATCATTCTCGTGGTGATGATGTATGCCGCCTACAACACCGGTGAATATACCGGCGGCGTCGGCTTCCTGCATTATGTCATCGGCTTCGCGACGCCTTTCCGCATGCCGGAGTTCTTCCTGATCTCGGGCCTGTTCCTGTCACAGGTGATCGACCGGCCATGGCGGCGCTACGTCGACCGGCGGGTCGTCCACTACCTCTATTTCTACGTGCTCTGGGCGATCATCTCGATCGGGTTGAAGATCGGCATCTACAGCCGCGACCTCGACCAGATGCTGCACGACCTCGCGATGGCCGTCGTCCAGCCCTATGGCGTGCTGTGGTTCATCTACATGCTGGCGGTGTTCGGCATCGTCATACGCCTGCTGCGCGAGCTTCGCGTGCCGCATTGGGTCGTCATCCCCATCGCCGCCGGGCTGCAGATGTGGGCGCCGCGTCCTGACAGCTACGCGATCGAGCAGTTCGCCGCCTATTTCGTCTTCTTCTATGTCGGCTTCGTCATCGCGCCGCTGGTGTTCCGGCTGGTCGCGTGGACGCAGGAACGCCCGGCGCAGGCCGTTGCAGGCCTGCTCGCCTGGGCGGTCGTCAACGGTCTGCTCGTCTATTCGCCGGGCTACTCCGTGCAGCCGACCGAAACGCAGATGGGTCTCGCGGCATGGCCGCCGCTGCATCTCATGCTTGCCGTCGCCGGCGCGCTGGCGCTCTGCGTGCTGGGCGGCTTCCTGTCGAAATTCGCTTCGATGGAGTGGCTGCGCTGGCTGGGCGAGCATTCACTGGCTGTCTATGTCGCCTTCACCATCCCAATGTCGCTGTTCCGCGGCGCAGCACTCTCGAGCGGGCTCTTGACCGACACCGGCTGGCTGAGCCTGGCGGTGCTGCTCGTTTCCGTGATCAGCCCCGTCATTCTGTATTTCATCGTCAAATGGACCGGCTTCGGCACGTTCCTGTTCGAACGACCGGCCTGGGCGCATATCGACGGGACGCCTGCCAAGAATGCCCCGGACAAAGCCATGACGCGGCCGGCGCGCGAGGCGGCCTGATCGGCTGCCCGATCCGTTTCAGGCTGCCTGCTATTTGCCGGCTGCCGAAACCTTGTCCGTGACCCCGGGGCGGCGCACGGCCCGCAGCTTGCCGCTGCCGCCGCCACCGCAGAAGAAGCAGCCGGCGCCGTCGGATTCCATCCCGGAAACACCCAATCCGGCCGGCATCTCCAGCGTCTGCAATACTTCGCCGGTCCGCGGATCGATGCGGCGGATGTCGCTCTCGTCGCCTTCCCAGGTGCCGTGCCAGAGCTCGCCGTCGACCCAGGTGACGCCGGTGACGACGCGGTTCGATTCTATGGTGCGGATCACCTTGCCGGTCTCCGGATCGATCTGATGGATCCTGCGGGCCCGGTGCTGGCCGACCCAGAGCGAACCTTCGGCCCATGCAAGGCCGGAATCGCCGCCATTGCCCGGCGCCGGGATGGTGGCGACGATCTTGCCGTTTGCCGGGTCGATCTTGTGGATACGATCCTCGGCGATCTGGTAGAGGTGCTTGCCGTCGAAGGCGGTTCCGGCATGCGAGGCGACATCGATCGACTGCACGATCGCGCCGCTCTTCGGATCGAGGGCGTTTACCTTGTCGCCGGAAGCGAACCAGACATTCTTGCCATCATAGGTGACGCCGTTGACGCGCTCGGCGCCCGGAAAGGGTCCGTATTCGCGCAGGATCTCGGCGGGTGCTCTCTTCATTTCAATCTCCATTTCAACGATGCCCGCAGATTAATCGCTCGGCAGCGGACCCGGGAGTAACAAGACAGTCGGGTATCCGGTGACCGGCGGCATCATCCAGCGACGCGACCGGCCGCGGCCGACCGCCTGCACCTTGTTTTGAGCAGACAATTCCTCGAGCCCGCGCTGCACCGTGCGCGCGCTGGCGCCGAGCGCGATTGCCAACGCCGAACTCGACCATGCCTCGCCGTCAGCCAGGAATGCCAGCACCGCGCCATGCTCTTCCTCGACGGGCGGCGCCAAAACGACGACCTCGGCTGCCTTGAGCGGGGTCAAGGCAAAACCGCTCGCCGTAGCGCTGATCTCGGCCAGCGCGGCGAGTTCGGCGCGCAGCCGGCCCATCTCCACCCGCAGCCGCGCGCGATGCGACTCATCGGCGTGCCTGGCGCGGAAGGCGCGTTTGAGCAGCGTTTCGCGCGAGGCATCCGCCGGCCATGCTTCGGCGAGCGCGCGCGCAAGCGCGAAGAGGACCGGCCTGGTCGCCAGAGAGACAACCGCATCGGCTTCGCGCACGACATTGCGGCAGGCATCGACGACCAACGCGCCAGTCGCCACCAGCGCCTCGACCTCATCGAGCAGAAGCGGTTTCTCCGCGCCGCGCGCAATGAGCCGGCCGACAGGCACGTTCATAACCAGCGACGCCGTTTCGACCTCGGCCCTAAGCGCCGGGATGTTGGCTTCGTAAGCGGCGAGCGACGCACGGCCGAAAGCGGCGCGCGCCGCCTTCGTTCTCAGGCGCCTGACCGCGATGCCGGCGGCCGCAAGCTCGTGCGCGACGCGCGCGACCGGCGGCAGCGGCGCCGGATCGAAGCCGGCAAGCAGGAGCTCGGCTTCGCCCAGGCGGCCGATCAGGATGAGGCGACGCGCTTCGAGACTGCCGGCATAGGCGGCATTCACGCGATCGCCATGCGACTGAAGCGTCGCACGCGCCGACCGCAGCGCCTTCTCCGGCCAGCCGAGGTCGCGCGACACCAGCGCGATCTCGGCTTCGGCGACGACACAGCGTGCGCGCGCCACCGCTTCCCTGGGGCTAAAGGCCCGCGCCGCGCCTTGCAGCAACGCTTTGGCCTTGGCGAAGTCGCCGAGCTGCGCCATCGCGATGCCGCGCAGGGCCAGCGCCGGCGCGTCGTCGCGCAGCGCGACGCGCTTCAAGGCCCCGAGCGGATCACCCGTGGCCAGCGCGCGGCCGGCGGCATTGATCAGCGAGTCCATTCACCGCCGCCGCAAGCAAATCGCGTCAAACTTGTAACTCCCGCCATCGCATCGTCCGGTCGTAAGCCTGTCCTCGTCATCCACCCAAACCCAAGAACGGGACAAGAGCAATGACCCAGCACATGAAGACACCGCCAATCGTTTCGCAGGAGGCCTGGGAAGGCGCGCATGAGGAAATGCTTGTGAAGGAGAAGGCGTTGACCCGCGCCCGCGACGCGCTCGCCGCCGAACGCCGCCGCATGCCATGGATGCTTGTCGAGAAGGATTACGTCTTCGACGGCCCGAACGGCAAGGCAAGCCTGCTCGACCTCTTCGAAGGCCGCCGCCAGCTCGTCATCTACCGCGCCTTTTTCGAGCCGGGCGTCTATGGCTGGCCGGAGCATGCCTGCCGCGGCTGTTCGCTCGGCGCGGACCAGGTCGGCAACCTCGCCCATCTCAATGCTCGCGACACCACGCTCGCCTATGCCTCGCGCGCACCACAGGCCGACATCGCGCGGCTCAAGCAGCGGATGGACTGGAAGATGCCCTGGTACACCATCACTGACGACTGGGATAAAGATTTCGGCGTCGACCAATGGCATGGCCACAACGTCTTCTTCCGGGACGGCAACCGGGTCTTCCGCACCTATCTCATCAACGTGCGCGGCGACGAAGCAATGGGCACTGTCTGGAGCTATCTCGACGCCACGCCGCTCGGCCGCCAGGAAGTGTGGGAGGATTCGCCCGAGGGCTATCCGCAGACCCCGACCTACAAATGGTGGAACTGGCACGACAATTACGAAGAAGGCGCCGCGCCCGACCAGAGATGGGTCGAGGTGACGGATGTCGGCGAAGCGGCGTTCCGCGAGAAGAGCGCCTGAGCATGGAGCGACTCCGGCGGTGCCGATCGCACCGCCGCAGCCGAGCGTTCCCTACGTTCCCCGTGAGCCCCGACCTTTGCGAAGGTGGAGAAGATGAGCATCGACAATCCCGCCCCTCACCCGACCGCATTGAGCGGTTTCGGCCTCGCCGACTGGCTCTGCCTCGCCGCGGCGCCGACCTTCACGGCCATGGCGCTGCTGACGGCCATCCATGGCGACCAGGACATGATGTGTATGTCGGGCCCCGGCGGCTCGATGCTGAGCGGCATGATGCCGATGTATCTTTTGATGGCCGCGTTCCATTTGGCGCCGTGGCTGAGGCTCGCCGGCAGGCGGGTCGGCCGGTAAAACTTTGGACGTGATGCGCCTCGGCTCCGATACTCTGGTGGCTCCATTCGACTATCCGCGCCGATACCGGAAGTCGCTCGGAGAGCTTTGATATTTTTGCCGGAATGCCGTCGCAAGATGCGCGGAATCGGAAAAACCGGTTTCCAGCGCGATGGCTGTGATCGGCATGGTGCTGTTCTCAACCAGAAACAGCGCGTATCGCAGCCGGGTCTCCAGAATGAAGCGTTTGGGCGTTGTCCCGACATGCTCCTGGAACAGGCGGGCGAACTGTCGCGGTGACAAGCCGACAGTCCGGGCAACCCCCTCGGGCGAGACGTCGCGCCCCTTGCGACTTTCGATCAGCACGATGGCGCGCTGGATGCGCGTGTCGCCGGCATGGCGGTAGGACGTGGCGCGCTCCTGGTTGAAGGCGCTTAATGTCTTCTGCTCGGTCAAGGAGAGCTGGTGAACGGCCTTGGCCGCCCGGTCCGGCCCGCAATGATCGCGGATGAGCTCGGTCATCAGGGACAATACGGAAATGCCGCCCGGCACGGTGATCCTGCCGTTCTCCATGAGGAAGTCATCGCGGACCGACAAGGCCTGCCGGGGGAAGGCAATTCGAAAATCTTCCGCGTGGAACGGGTGGATCGCGGCCTTGCGATCAGCAAGCAGCCCCTCCTCGGCCAAGACGAAGGAACCGGTACACACGCCGATCAGTGGCACGCCGGCCGCGGCCGCGACCCGAACATAATCCCGGTGCGAGGCGGGAGCGGCCCGCAAATGCGGCAGCAGGCCACCGATGACGACGACATAATCGAAGTCCGTCGGGTTGATGTAGGGCGCATCCGACTCCACACGGATGCCGCAGCTTGCAATCGCCGCGAAGCCCGTCTTGCCCATGATCGACCAGCGGCAGTGGAGCGGTCGGGAATTGTCGGCGAAGTCCGCCGCGTGGCGCAGAGGCTCCACGATGCCCGTCAGCGACATCATCGGAAAGGTCGGCCAAAGGAGAATGCCGACGGAAATGTCCGGTTTGTGGTCGCGGACCGAAAGCAGACGTTGCGCCCACAATCCGTCCAGCCAGCTTACATAGTCCGCCTCTTTGCGTTCACCCGAAACTCCACCCTCAATGACCATGGCCGCCTCCCCATCCATACGGTAGACGACCGTGTCACTTTTTCAAAGAAAAAGTCCGTTTCTTACAATTCAGACCCTTTGTTCGGTGCCAGATTGCCCTGCGTCGAACGCGACATCCGGGGTGCCCAAGGCGCTGCCGGACAAGGGGAACCAACAAACTCAAGGATGGAACACATGGCACTTTCTCTTTCGAGAAGGCTGGTGACGTGCGCGCTGCTCGCAGGTGTCGGCTTTTCATTATCCGCGCCCATGGCGCGGGCCTTCGAGCTGGCCGAGCAGGGCAAGCTCACCGTCGCCTTCACCGGCGACATGCCCGGCTCCGGATGGCAGGACGGCAAGATGATCGGCTACGACGGCGAGATCATGCAGAAGATCGCCGACAAGCTGGGTCTCAAAGTCCAGCCGGCGTTGATGGAATGGTCGGGCACCATCGCTTCGGTGCAATCGGGTCGCGTGGACGTCATGCTCGGCACGATGGGCTGGACGGAAAAACGCACCAAGATCATGACGCTTTCCGAGCCGATCCACTATTTCAAGAATGGGATCATGCAGTCCTCGAAGACGAGCTGGGACAAGCTCTCCGATCTCGAAGGCAAGAAGGTCGGAACGATCACCGGCTTCTCCTTCGTGCCGGAGCTGAAGAAGATCAACGGGCTCGAGCTTTCGCTCTACGACACCTCCGACGCCGCCGTCCGCGACCTTATCGCGGGCCGGATCGACGCCGTGATCGGCGATCCTCCGGTCGTGTCCTACGCGATCAAGCAGAACCCCCAATGGAACATGCATTTCCTGGCCTTCACCGACAGCAACCCAGACTATCCCTTGCTCACCGGCCTCGGCCAGGTCGTCTACGGCTTCAACCAGAAGAACGACGACCTGCGACAGAAGGTGGACGCCATCATCGACGAGATGTGGAAGGGCTGTGAAATGAAGGAGATCGGCGCGCGCTACGGCCTTTCCGCCGACGTTTGGTACACTCCCGCCGGCGAGAACTTCCGCGCCGGTGTCGATCGCCCGGCCGACTACAAGCTGCCGTCCTGCAAGGCGGGCGGCTGAC
>NZ_JANINM010000391.1 GCF_024509055.1 Mesorhizobium sp.
GCCCGCGAATTCTTCGGCAAGCCGAAGAACGCTCGCATCGAGGCCTTCCTGGCCCGCCACCGCAACGAACGCAGTTCGAGCATCTGACGAAAGGGCGAGACGCGTGATCGAATTCGCCGCAACTTATGCCGGCCTTTACTTCAGGGGGCTGCTGCTCGGGCTTGGCCTCACCGTGGCGGCGATGGCCGGAGCCTTTCTCATCGGATTGTTCGTCGCGCTCGCGCGGCTGTCGCAACGCCGGTGGCTGCGGGCGGCCGGCGGAGCCTATGTCGCGCTGTTTCGTGGCATCCCGCCTCTCGTCCTGCTCTACCTTGTCTATTTCGGATTGCCAGCCTGGGCGGCTCAGGTTGGAAACCCGTTCCTTATTGCCCTGCTGGGGCCGTTGGATAACCGCCTCCTGGCCGCAACGCTTGCCTTTTCGGTCAATGCCGGCGCCTATACGACCGAGATCATCCGCGCCAGCATCCAGGCGCTGCCGGCCGACCAGATGGAGGCAGCGAAATCGATCGGCATGACCCACGGGCTCGCGATGCGGCGCATCGTCCTGCCGCAATCGCTCCGCATTGCCTTTCCACCGCTCTGCAACGAATTCATCGTCATCCTCAAGGGCACTTCACTTGCTTCGGTGATCGGCGTGACGGAACTCATGCGCAGCGCGCAGATGGTTGCGGCCGCGACTTTCCTGAATTTACAGGCCTATGTTCTGGCGGCAGTGTTCTACGTCGTGGCCGTCATCGTCCTGCAGACCCTGTCCTCGATAGTAGAATTGAAATTGCTGGCCGGCATCAAGACAGGAGATTAGGTGTGGATGCCCACCGGAACGTCCGCTTCTGGTGACCTCAGCCTCGAAACCGCCGGTCCACCGATTTCGGACATTCGGGAATGGACGCGAGGATCTTCGCCCGCCGTTTGATCGGTCGCACCATCAGCATGGCGGGCCCGCCGGATTTGCGAGGATCAATTCGTACGCAGATTCGCCCTGGACGGCAGCGTTGCGCCGCATGTCGGCTGGCCGTTGTGCTTGGCAACCTTCCTGAAAGCGGACGTCGTATGCTGGGCCGTGAGACGGCGAAGCAAACTACATGATCTGGATCATATCGCTGCCGTCGCCCAGGAACTGAAGTGCTTCCTTCGGGATGGACGGGTCCTTGGCATCGAGCGCAGTTAGAGTTTCCAACTGCTGACGGCCGATCAGGCCAGGGCCGCGATGGTGCAGTGCCACCTTGGTCGAATAGGGCTGTCGGAACATGGTCGCGGCGATTCCACTGGTGATGCCGAACATGAACTTCTTGGAGCTGCGCTGCACTGGTGCGAACACTCCAAAGGTTAGCTCATTGCGCTGGGTCCGTTCGAAGTCGACGGAAAAGACGCGGCCCGCCACCGGGAAGACGAAGCCGTAATATTTGAAGACATAGTCGACCTTGTTGGGCGCGTCGTAGCTCGGAAAGCGCTCGATGTAATAGTGCTGGTAGAAATCATTGTTGCGATAGATGCAGTAGGCCGAGCGCAGGATCGAGCCCTTGTAGATCGAGGAATACTGGTAACGGTCGTAGACGCCGACGAGATCATCGCCTTCCGATCTGGCGCCGATGATTGCCGTCTCGATGAACTTGGTGACCTCGGGCGATTCCCGCAACTTCTCCATGACCTGGAAGAAGTTACCCTCGACAAGGGTCCTGAACTCGAAGGGTGGCGAGAACATGATGGCGACGCTGACGCCGAAGAAATTGGCGATCAGGCTCATATTCTGCGGGGAGGGCATATGCAGGCCGGAGAGATATTTGTTGAACTGCTGACGATTGAGGCCGATCTTGCGGCAGACTGTGCTGATCGAGCCTTGACGCTCGCACAGGAAGCGGAGATTGGCGGCGAAATCCGCTGTGGTGCCGGCGTCGTGATGGTTCATCCGTGTCGCCCGTTTTGGGGAGCGTGAAGCAAGATTGCGCACATAATGCCTCACATTGCTTCAACAATCAAACCGCTGCGAACTTGCCGAAACACCATGGCGGATGCTGATTAGGGCAGCGTCACGGCAGGGAATTCGCTGGTTTCCGGACCCTTGCCGGAGAATGAACATAAGAGGGATGAGGCACATGAGATTGACTGGCGGCCAGATCGTGGCCAAGGCGCTGAAGGATTATGGCGTCGAATATGTCGCCGGCGTGCCCGGCCACGGCATCTGGTCGCTTTTCGATGCCTTCCTCGCCGAAGGGTCGCAGATACCCTTTATTCAGGTCATGCATGAGCAGAGCGCGGTACACATGGCCGACGGTTATTTCCGTGCCGGCGGCAAGCCGATGGCCTGCTCGACCTCGATCGGACCAGGTGCCACAAACACCATCATCGGGCTTGCCACCTGCTATACGGACTCTATTCCGGCCTTCTACGTGTCCGGCGGCCCCGCGACGCACATGAAGGGCCATGGCGTCATGCAGGAGCTGGAACGCCAGCAGGAAAACGCCTTTCCGCGCATCACCGAACAGGTGACCAAGCGCGCCTACAAGGCCGGCCGGGTCGACGAACTGCCCTTCATCATGCATCGTGCCTTCAACACCATGCTGTCAGGACGTCCGGGGCCGGTGCATGTCGAAGTGCCGATGGACATCCAGACCGAGGCCGCCGATGTCACCATCCACCCGCTGGCGCAGCGCATGGCCGTTGGCGTCGCCTATCCGGACCCCATCGCCGTCGAGAAGGCGGCAGCGCTCCTGCTTTCGGCTGAACGTCCGGTGATCCTCGCCGGCGGCGGCGCCATCAGCGCCAACGCCTCCCGGGCGCTGACCGCACTGGCCGAGAAGATCGGCGCCGCCGTCTCGACGACCTGGAACGGCAAGGGTGCGATCTCGGAAGACCATCCGCTGTCGATCGGCGCGATCGGCCAGACCGGTACCTCCTGCGGCAACGCCATCACCGCCGGCGCCGATGTCGTCATGTCGGTCGGCTGCCGCTTCACGGACTGGTCGGCGTCGAGCTACCGCAAGGGCGCCTCGATCTCTATCCCGCCGGGCAAGCTGATCCATATCGATCTCGACCATCACGAGATCGGCAAGAACTACGCTACCGAGGTCGGCATCGTCGCCGATGCCCGCGCTACGCTGGAAGCCATCCTTTCGGCGATCTCGGACCAGCAATCCGCAAGGGCGATGAACCGTCGCGACCGTTATCTCGCCGATATCGCCGCGGCCAAGGCCGAGTGGGAAGCGATGCTGGCGCCGCGCCGCGACTCGCATGAAAGCCCCTTTACCTCGCAGCGGCCGCTCGGCGCATTGCGCAAGGTCATGGACCGCAACGGCATTATCCTGGCCGGCTCAGGTAACACGCAAGGCGCTGTCAAGCAGACGTTCCCGGTCTACGAGCCGCGCACCCATCTGACTTCGGGTTCGTTCTCGCCGATGGGATGGGCCGTGCCGGCCGCACTCGGCGCCAAGCTCGCCATGCCTGACCGCCAGGTCGTGGCAGTGGTCGGCGACGGCGATTTCATGATGTCGCTTCCCGAAATGGGCACTGCGGTCATGAACGGTATCCCGGCTGTATTCCTGGTGCAGAACAATCGAGGCTACATGTCGATCCGTGGCGGCCAGCGCAAGTTCATGGGCCGGCACGTCGCCAGCGAGTTCAACCATCACAAGGGCAATGGCGAGCCCTACACCGCCAACATCTCGGAGGTGGCGAAAAACTTCGGCATGGAATCCTGGAAGGTGGAGGAGTCCGACAAGCTCGAACCGGCGTTGAAGGCAGCGCTCGACTGCGGCGCCCCGGCGCTGGTCGAGGTGACGACCTCGCGGGATGCGGCCGGCCCCTTCGTCACCGGCTGGTGGGATTTCCCGTCGCCCGAATATTACGACAAGGAACAGCAGGCCTACGCCGAAGGCCGCGCCCTCGAACAGCATCTCTAGAACAGCGCGGACGGGCGGCCAGGCCTCCCTCAAAGATAGAAAATTGACTGGATCGGCGCCGCGCTTTCTGCGGCGACGGCCAGACTTTGCCTGCGGAAAGGCCATTGCCATGATCAGACATTTGAAACCGGCGCAACTCACGGGCGAAGCGGCCGAGGCGGCCGCCGTGACCAAGGCGGTCGAGGCCTTGCTGACGGAAGTAGAGAGGGGTGGCGATGCGGCGGTGCGGGCTCTGTCGGTCAAGTTCGACGGGCTCGACCGCCTGTCCTACCGGCTGACCGATGCGGAGATCAGCCGCTGCGTCGACAGCCTCACCAGCCGCCAGCGCAGCGACATCGAGTTCGCGCAAGCGCAGGTTCGCGGCTTCGCCCAGGCGCAGAAGGACGCGCTCCGGGATATCGAGGTGGAGACCCTGCCGGGCGTCATGCTCGGCCACAGGAACATTCCGGTCGCCAATGTCGGCTGCTATGTACCGGGTGGTAAGTATCCACTGCTCGCTTCCGCCCATATGTCGGTGCTGACCGCAAAGGTTGCCGGTTGCGAACGCGTCATTACCTGCGCGCCGCCTTTCGGCGGTGAGATCGCCCCGCTGATCGTTGCCGCCCAGCATCTGGCCGGCGCCGATGAGATTTACTGCCTCGGCGGCGTGCAGGCGATTGCGGCGATGGCCTTTGGCACCGAGACCATCGCGCCTGTCGACATGCTGGCTGGCCCCGGCAATGCCTATGTTGCCGAAGCCAAGCGGCTCCTGTTCGGTCGCGTCGGCATCGATCTCTTCGCCGGGCCGACCGAAACGCTTGTCATCGCCGACGACACGGTCGATGGCGAGCTTTGCGCCACCGACCTGCTCGGCCAGGCCGAGCATGGCGTCAATTCGCCCGCGATGCTTCTGACCAATTCGGAAAAGCTGGCTAGGGACACGCTTGTCGAGATCGAACGCCTGCTGAAAACCCTGCCGACAGCCGCCATCGCTCGCAAGGCCTGGGAGAACTACGGCGAGGTCATCCTCTGCGACACGCTGGACGAGATGGTGGCGGAAGCCGACCGAATCGCCTCCGAACATGTGCAGGTGATGACTGCTGATCCCGATTATTTCCTCGACAGGATGAAGAACTACGGCGCCATGTTCCTCGGCGCGCGCACCACTGTCGCTTATGGCGACAAGGTGATCGGCACCAACCACACACTGCCGACCAAAAGGGCGGCGCGCTATACGGGCGGGTTGTGGGTCGGCAAGTTTCTGAAGACCTGCACCTATCAGCGGATCCTGACCGACGAAGCCTCGGTGCTGGTTGGCGAGTATTGCTCGCGCCTTTGCATCATGGAAGGGTTTGCCGGCCACGCCGAGCAAGCCAATGTTCGGCTGCGCCGCTATGGCGGCAGGAATGTTCCCTACGGCAGCGGCGTGGAGTAGGTAAGGCCGCACAAGGGGGCAACAATACGCGATGCTGACCGGCTACACCGATCGTCTCAGTGCCCGCCCGGGCGAAACGCTGTCCTTCATGGTCAGCACCGACGCATCGCGGTTCAACGCCGAGATCGTGCGCCTGCTGCACGGTGACACCGATCCGCGCGGGCCAGGCCGTCGGGAATTCGCAGTCGGGGCTGAGGTTGACGGCGGCTACCCGGGTATGGAGCAGAAACTCTTCCCGGGTTCCTTCATCATCGTTGCCGATCACCCTGACCTTCGGTTGTCGGGCGATTTCACTCTATTCGCCTGGATCCGCCCGACGCGGCTCGCTTCCGGCGAACAGGTGATCCTCTCCAAGGAAGGAGTGGGTGAGACCGGTTATGCGCTCGGTCTCAGCGATACCGGCAGGCTGTTCCTGCGCCTCGGCACAGCACGCATCGAAGGGGCAACGCCGGTTCTGGAGCGGCGCTGGCAGTGGGTGGCTGCGCGCTACGAAGCCAATACCGGACAGGCTCGGCTTTCAGCGGGCTTTTCGGCGCATGATCAGTCGCTGGCGGAAGATTTCGGCGGGGCAGGGTATCTGCCGCCCGCCATAAGCTCCGATGCGCCATTGCTGATCGCCGCCTCGATGCGCCATGGCCAGCGGAGCGCCTACTACAACGGGTTGATCGCCGATCCCTGCATGTTCGGCAAATGGCTTGATGATGCTGAGCTTGGCGACCTCGCTGGCGGGGTCGATTTTGGCTCTATCCCGAAGCCTTGCATCGCCGCCTGGGATTTCAGCATCGGCAGCAACGGGACGAGAATTCACGACGCGGGCGGGCGGGCGTTCGACGGCGAAACCCATCAGTCGCCCGTGCGCGCCATGACCGGACCATACTGGTCCGGCGAGACGGACGACCCAAAAAGCGATCCACGCGGCTACTGCGCCGTCCATTTCCATGAGGACAGCCTGTCGGATGCCGGTTGGCGGCCGAGCTTTGCCTTCACCGTTCCGGACGACCTGCCGAGTGGCGTCTATGCGGCGCGCCTGACGGCCGGCGATGAGACCGAAGACCTGCCCTTCCTCGTCTGCCCGCCCAGGGGCGTCGTCACCGCGCCACTCGCGCTACTTGTGCCGACCTTCACCTATCTGGCCTACGGCAACGAAATGTGGCGCGATTACGGACTCAACTGCCTCTATGATCGCTATGTCGATGGAGCAGGCGTGCCGCTCGCTTCGCTACGTCATCCGATCAAGACATTCCGGCCGGGGCGCGGTCTGCTGAAGTCGGTGACCGGCGCGCACTTCGGCCGGCATCTGTGCGCCGATCTCTATGCAGTCGACTGGCTCGACGTGATTGGCCAGCCGGTCGACATCATCACCGACCACGAACTGCATTGCGAAGGTCTGGGCCTGCTGAAGCAATACAAGGCGGTGATGACCGGCTCGCATCCGGAATATGTTTCGGGCCAGATGCTCGACGCGCTGGAAATTTACCTCAAGGGTGGCGGCAGCCTGGCCTATCTCGGCGGCAATGGTTTTTACAGCGTCACCTCGCTGTCCGACGATGGCGGCATGATCGAGGTTCGGCGGCCGAACGGGACGCGGCCCTGGCCGTCCAATCCTGGCGAGAGCCATCATCAGCTCACTGGCGAACCTGGCGGCCTGTGGCGGTTTCGTGGCCGTGCGCCCCAGCGTCTGGTCGGCGTTGGGTTTACCGCGCAGGGATGGACCTCGCGCGACGATTGTGGCCTGCCGCGCCCCTACCGACAGACAGGCGATCGCAGCCGTCCTTTGGTCGCCGAATTGCTTGCCGGCATCGGCGAGGACGAGATGATCGGCGATTTCGAGACTCTGGGACTGGGTGTCGGCGCGGCGGGCGATGAGGTGGACCGCGCCGATCTGTCACTCGGGACACCAGCGCATGCGCAGGTGCTGGCGACAGCGACCGGATTTTCAGCCGACTACCAGCTGGTGATTGACGAGCGTCGTGATGTCAACGAAGCCGCGACGCTCCCCGGCAATCCGCTGGTGCGGTCGGACATCGTCTGTTTCGAGACCGCAGCGGGCGGCCTCGTCTTCTCCGTTGGCTCGATGCAATGGTTCAGCGCGCTTTCGCACAATGGCTACGACAACACCGTCTCGAAAATGACGAGGAACGTGCTGAGGCGGATGCTCGGGTAAAGCCGGTTCTTCACCTCACCCCAAATGCTGGCGGATGACCTGGTTGAGCTTGTGCAGCGCGCGGGGAATTTGCTTTTCCTCCGACGCCGCATAGCCGATCATCAGCCCTTGCTCTGGTGCGCCGTGGATATAATGCGCAGACAGGGGCGTGACGTTGACGCCGGCCTGGAGCGCGCTCTCGACGACGACGACATCGTCCACGGGGATGCGAAAACGCCAGGTCGTCTGCAGGCCGTTGCCTTCGTCGAGTTGTTCCATCACATCGCCCAGCAGCGCTTGGGCATGGCCCGTCAACAGCATGCGCCTTGCCGCGTAAAGCCGCTTCATGCGTCGCGTGTGACGGGCGAAATCGCCATTGCGGATGAAGTCGGCGAGCGCGGCCTGCGTGACGAGTGGCGCCGCGGTACCCATCAGGAAATTGGCCTTGCGCACCGGCCGCACCACTTCGCCCGGAAAGATGATGAAGCCCAGCCGCAGGTCCGGAAGCATGGTCTTGGCGAACGAGCCGACATAGATGGTGCGATGGTCGGTGTCCTGTGATTGCAGCGTCGGCACGCGGTTGCCGCTGAAGCGGAACTCGCTGTCGAAATCATCCTCGATCACCCAGGCGCCGATTTCCGCGGCCAGCTGCAGAAGGCGCAGCCGCTGTTCGATCCGCATGGTCGAGCCGAGCGGAAACTGGCAGGATGGCGTGAGGTAGATGACCTTCGGCCGCACGGTCGCGATGGTCTTCAGGTTCCAGTTGCGCCCATCCACATCAAGCGGCGTGATCCGCGCGCCAGCCGCGCCAAAGGCGCCATGCGCGCCGGTATAGCCGGGCTCCTCAACCATCACCGGGTCGCCGGCGTCGACCAGCAGATGCGCCAGCAGCGTGAAGGCGCTCTGGGCACCACCGGTGATCATGATCTGGTCAGGCTGGCATTTCACGCCACGCGACGACTGCATGTACTGGGCGATCACTTCGCGCAGGCCCTGATGGCCGCCATAGCTGTGATAGCCGAAGGTTTCGCCGGCCGTGGGGCGCATGTGCTTCGACAGCAGGCGGCGCCAGATGGTGAAGGGAAACGAGGCTGCGTCGGGAAGGCCCGGCTGCAGGAAATAGCTCCCAGGAAAACCGGTTTCATGGCGCAGGCTCACCAGCGCCTGGCCGCGCCGCGAAAGATTGTCCTGAAGCCGCGGCAAAGGTTCCGTGACAAGTCCGCCGCCGACAAAGGGGAGCGGCAGCACCTTGGCGCGCGCACCCTTGCGCGTCTCGATATAGCCTTCCGTTTCCAGTTGCTCGAAAGCGGCAATGGTGGTGGTGCGCGACAGCCGCAAGTCGGCGGCAAGCGCGCGCGTGGAGGGCAGGCGAGTCCCGCTTCTCAGCACCCCCGCCGTGATCTGGTCGCGGATCTGGCGATAGAGCTGCTTGAAGACTGGAACGGCACCGCCCTGATCGAAACCGGTCGGGTCGATGGCGATGTCGCGGATCGGCTCGCCCAAACTGGTATCCTCACTTTGTTCGATTCTGGTGATTTTCGAGGCGTCACCAGTCTCCTATCGTCCCGGCACAAACACCGAAGTCAAGTTGGAAAGCAGAGCCATGACCACGCAGATGCTGAGAAATTCCGCTGGAGATGCCGAAGCCGGCGCCCGGCACCTGATCTTCCCGCTGGTGCCACGCGAAGACATGCAGGCGTATGGCCCGAGCATCCTGATGTCCGGTAGCGGCCTTCGTGTCACGGACCAGCACGGCACGACGATGCTCGACATGATGAGCGCCACGACGCGCGCCGGCTCGCTCGGCTATGGCAATCGCGAGATCGCGCAGGCGATGTATGACCAGGCGATCACCATGCATTATTCCGGTGCTGGGCGGAACACCAGCGCCGCCGCAGCCCGGTTGGCGGAAAAGCTGAGCGAGATCACGCCCGGCCGATTGAACCGTGTAACCTTCACGTCCGGCGGTTCGGAAGCGACCGAAACCGCGCTGAAGATCGCCAAGCAGTATCTCCAGCAAAGCGGCAGGAAACCGCGCGCCTTCAAGGTCATCTCGCGCTGGAGCGCCTATCACGGCGCGACCATGGGCGCGCTGTCCTGCACCGACTGGCTGGCGGTGCGCGATGTGCCGGATCCGCGCGTGCCCGGCCACAGCTTTGTTGCCAACCCGATGCGCTACCGCAACCCCTATGGCCTTGACGAGGAAACCTATTCCGACGTCTGCGTTGCTCATCTCGAGCGCCAGATCCTGCTTGAGGATCCCGACCTGGTCGCGGCCTTCATAGGCGAGCCCTTCCAGCAGGCCAACGGTGTGCAGATTCCGGTGCCGAGCTACTGGAAGAAGGTGCGCGCGCTCTGCGACAAATACGGCATCCTGCTGATCATGGACGAGGTCATCACCGGTTTCGGACGCACCGGTACCTGGTTCGCCACCGAGCAGCTCGGCATCGAACCCGACATCCTCAACATGGCTAAGTCGATGGGCGCCGGCTATGCGCCGATCGGCGCCGTCATGACCCGCGACGAGATCGCGGACGGTATCAGCCATTTCCGTCACGTCCACACCTACGCCGGCCATGCAATCTGCTGCGCCGCTTCGGTCAAGGTGATCGAGATCATGGAGCGCGAGAAGCTGGTCGAAACCTCCGATGTGCTCGGCGAGCAGTGGCAGCATGCGATGAAGGACGCCTTCGGGGATCATCCCATCGTCGGCGACATTCGCGGTCGCGGTTTCTGGCAGGCGATCGACTTCACCGCGGACAAGGCAAGCCGTGCCGCCTTTACCGACGACACGGTGGTCGCGATCGCCAGGCGCGCGCGCGAGCTTGGCGTCATCGTCGGCCCGATCGGCACCGCCATCGAGATCGCGCCGGCGCTTATCGCCACGCGTGAGGATCTTGCCGAGTGCACCCGTGCGATGACGCAGGCCATTGCGGAGGTCGCGCGGCAGCGCGGCCTTGGCGGCAACTAGCGAAGGGGCTCGCTGGCCGAGGCCGTATTGAAGCACAGTGACGCACATAGAGCGTCACTGTGAGAATAAAAATCCCGATTCGCGAAATTGACGAAAGAGACAAGTAACTCGATGATTTCACGAATGAATTCCGGTGCGGATTTTCGCATGTCGGTGTTTCGTCTAAATGGCCCGCAGAGGTCAGCGGTGCATACGCGCACAAACAAACTCGCCAACAACAGGGGACATGCCATCGTGAACGCCGCAGGCTGGGATCAGGCCACGCCGGATCAGATCAGGACAGGGTTGCAGCCCGCCGCTGGCCTGCAAGGCAAGGGCGCTGTGCTGCTCGGCATCGACCATGTCGGCAAGAGCTTTGGCGACGGGCAGATCATCGCGCTGGACGACGCCAAATTCGAGATTTCCGACAATGAGTTCTTCACGTTGCTCGGCCCGTCGGGTTGCGGAAAGACGACGCTCCTGCGGATCATCGCTGGCTTCGAACACCCGACGGAAGGGCGCGTCCTGCTCGATGGCCGCGACATCGGCCACGAGCCACCGTTCAAGCGGCCGGTCAACACGATGTTCCAGAGCTATGCGCTGTTTCCGCACCTCAATGTGCGTCAGAACATAGCCTATGGACTGGAAATGCTGCGCTGGAAGCCGGCCGACATAAAACGCCGCGTCGATGAGGTGCTCGACCTCGTGCAGATGCCGGCTTTCGCCGATCGTCGCACGACCCAGATGTCCGGCGGCCAACAGCAGCGCATCGCGTTGGCGCGGGCGTTGGCGCCGCGTCCGCGCGTCCTGCTGCTCGACGAACCGCTGTCGGCGCTCGACCTCAAGTTGCGCAAGGCGATGCAGAGCGAATTGAAGCGCCTGCAGAAAGAAACGTCGTTGACCTTCGTCATGGTCACTCACGATCAGGAGGAGGCGCTGGCGCTGTCCGACCGCATCGCGGTGATGAACAAGGGCAAGGTGCTGCAGGTCGGCACGCCTGAGGAAATCTATGCGAGGCCAAAGACCTGCTTCGTTGCCGATTTCATCGGCGAGGCGAACCTGATCCCGGCCGGCCTTGTCGGGTTGGCCGACGGCAAGACGATCTCGATCCGCACCGAGCAGATCTCCGTCCGCTCGCGGCCCGCCGATGAAAGGCGCAGCGTCGAAGCCATTGTCACCGCGCTGACCTTCCTTGGCGCCGACACGCTGATCGAGGCGCGTTGCGCCGGCGACGTGCCGATCAAGGCACGCGTGCGTGGCGCGGTGTCGGGCTTGTCGGTCGGTGACCGCGCCGACTTTGCCTGGGATCATTCCAGCGAATGGCTGCTCAGCGAATGAACGCCCGGCTCACCACCATCCTCCTGCGTTCGCCGGTCCTGGTGACCATGGTGCTGTTCATGCTGGTGCCGATGGGACTGGCTGTCGTCTATTCCTTCATGACCAACGGCGCCTATGGCGGCGTGCGCATGCCGTTCACGGCGCTGGCCTATCGCCAGCTGCTGTTCCAGGAGGATTTCGACGGCAACCTGGTGTTCTCCAGTGGTTATCTCGCCATCATGTGGCGCTCGGTATTGTTGGCGACGCTGACGGTGGTCGCCAGCCTGGTGATCGGCCTGCCGCTCGCCTGGTACATGGCCTGCAGCGCGCCGGCAAAGCGGGCCCGACTGCTGCTGCTGATCACGCTGCCGTTTTGGATCAACACGCTGATCCGCACCTATTGCTGGGTGCTGATCCTACGCGACGAAGGGCTGCTCAACAGCGGCCTGCGCTACTTCGGTCTGGTCGGTGGTCATTTCCTCTACAACGACTTCGCCATCCTCCTCGGCATGATCTACACCTATCTGCCGTTCATGGTGCTGCCGATCTATGCGGTGCTCGAGCGGGTCAACGGCGACGTGATCGAGGCATCGCACGACCTCTACGCCGATCGCTGGAGCACGTTCAGGCGCATCGTCTGGCCGTTGGCGATGCCAGGCGCGATTGCTGGCAGCCTGCTGGTGTTCGCGCCGGCGCTTGGCAGCTTTCTGGCGCCCGACCTGCTCGGCGGCGGCCGCCGCCTGATGATCGGCAGCCTGATCCAGTTGCAGTTCACCTCCTCGCGTAACTGGCCGTTCGGTGCCGCGCTCGCCACCGTGGTCTCGGTCGCCATCCTGGCGGTGCTGTTCGTGGTCGTGCGCAGGAGTTTCAACAAGGTGCCGGCCCGATGAGCAGCAAGCCATTCGACTGGAAGGCGACGCCGGGGCTGAGGACGCTGTCCTGGGTGGTGTATCTGTTCCTCTACGCGCCGCTGCTGGTGATCATCATCTACAGCTTCAACGCCGGCCGCCAGGCGACGCTCTGGGAAGGTTTCAGCCTCGACTGGTACGCCAGGGTCTTCCACAACCGCGATATCGGCATCGCCCTGTCCAACAGCCTGATCGTCGCCGTTGCGTCGATGATCCTGTCGACGATGCTTGCGGTGACCGCGGCCCTTGGTCTGCGGCATGCCCGGACGGGTGGAGGCGGCCAGGTGACGCTCGGGCTGATCCTGATGCCGCTGGTGGTGCCGGAAATCGTGGTGGCGGTGGCGACGCTGGTGTTCTTCTCCGGCATCGGGCTGAAGCTCGGCCTTGGCAATCTGATCATCGCCCATACGGTGTTCTGCGTGCCCTTCGCCTACCTGCCGATCCAGGCGCGCCTGACCGACATGGGCTCGGCCGTGGAGGACGCGGCGCGCGACCTCTATTCCAACGAATGGCAGGTGTTCCGTCGCGTGACCTTGCCCTTGCTTTTGCCGGCGATCCTGTCGGGCGCCATGCTGGCCTTCGCCTCGTCGCTCGACGACTTCCTGATCAGCATGCTGCTGGCCGATGCCGGCCAGACCACTCTGCCCGTCTACATCTACGGCATGCTCCGTCTGGGTGTGTCGCCAGAGATCAATGCGGTGTCGACGCTGCTTCTTGGGTCGTCCGTGGTGATCGTCCTCGTCGCCCTGCGCATGCAGGGCATGACGAAACGCAGAAACTGAACAGCAGAACCTCAACACAAGAAACCGAAGGGGAATGACAATGACGGCTGTATTGAAACTCGCGCGCAGCGGAGCGATCGCACTCGCTCTGGGCGGGCTATTCGGCAACTCCGCCATGGCGGCGGATACGCTGCATATCTACAACTGGACCGGCTACATCTCGCAGGCGATGCTCGACAAGTTCACGAAGGACACTGGCATCGCGGTCTCCCTCGATACCTTCGACAACAACGAGACCCTCCTCGCAAAGCTGCGCGGCGGCTCCAGCGGCTACGACATCACCGTTGCCTCGACGGACTTCGTGCCGCTGATGATCGCCGAGAAACTGATCCAGCCGGTCAACATTTCCGAACTGCCTAACTACGATCACCTCGACGCACAGTGGAAGAAGACCACCTGGGACCCGGGCAATGTCTATTCGATCCCCTACTTCTGGGGCGTGACCTCCTATGCGGTCGATACCAGCCTCTACAAGGGGCCGACCGACAGCCTGTCGCTGCTGTTCAACCCGCCCGCCGAACTCCAGGGCAAGGTCGGCATGTTCTCGGCGCCGACCGAGGTGATCGCGCTGGCCATGCGCTATCTCGACATCGAACCCTGCACCACCGATCCGGAAAAGCTGAAGAAGGTCGACGCGCTGCTGCAAGCGCAGAAGCCGTTCGTGAAGATCTACGACTCGGCCGGCATCATGGGGCGTCTGGTGTCGGGCGAAACCGCCATATCGCAGGTCGCCAATGGCGAGGCCCTGCAGGCGCGGATGCAGAAGCCCTCGCTCAAATTCGTCTTCGCCAAGGAGGGCGGAGTCGCCTGGATCGACAATCTGGTGGTGCCGACTTCGGCTGCCCGACCCGACCTTGCCAAGAAGTTCATCTCCTTCCTAATGGATCCCGCCAACGCGGCCCTGCAGCAGAAGGATGTCGGGTACCCGACGGGCGTCATCGGCACCGAGCCCATGCTGCCCAAGGAAATCGCCACCGCGTCGGAGGCACAGGTGCCGGCGGACTACAAGAAGGTGGTCAGCCCCGTGTGCTCGGAAGAGGCGGCGAAGAAATACGACCTGATCTGGACGCGCCTGCGGCAGTAGAGCCTAGGCTTTGTTCTGGCAGCGCGCGGGGGCAACGGTTTACCCCCGCGCATGCATTTCCTCGCATGGCGACAGAACGGAATATCCATGAACGCCACTTCCAGACCAGATGTGATCATTGTCGGCAGTGGTGTCGGCGGCGGCACCACGGCGCTTCGGCTGGCCGGACATGGCCTGTCGGTGCTGATGCTGGAGCGCGGAGACTATCTGCCCAAGGAAGATGATAACTGGAGCCCGCAGGCGGTCTATATCGACCGCAAGTACACGGCCCGAGAAACCTGGCTCGATGGCGCCGACAGGTCGTTCCATCCGTCGGTCTTCTACAATGTCGGCGGTGCTACGAAATTCTTCGGCTGCACCATGATCCGCTTCCGGGAACGGGATTTCGAGGATCTCGAGCATCATGGCGGGCTTTCGCCGTCCTGGCCGATCTCCTACGGCGACCTCGAACCATACTACGAGCAGGCCGAGCATCTCTTCCACACCATGGGAACCCAAGG
The DNA here is from genome assembly GCF_024509055.1 of Mesorhizobium sp. Classification (GTDB taxonomy): domain Bacteria; phylum Pseudomonadota; class Alphaproteobacteria; order Rhizobiales; family Rhizobiaceae; genus Mesorhizobium. The sequence goes on from NZ_JANINM010000391.1 coordinate 14,995, forward strand.
TATCGACCCGACCGAACCAAGGCGCGCTAATCCGTTTCCGTATTCCGGCGTGCGTTCCGATCCGCCGATGGAGGCGCTCTCCGCCCGGTTGCGCGCACAGGGGCTGCGCCCCTTTCCACAGCACGCGGCCATTCACATGCCTCCTCACGGCAATTGCGTGCGCTGCGGCACCTGCGACGGTTACCCCTGCAGGATCGGCGCCAAGGCCGATGCGGAACGCAGCGTCGTTGCGCCGGCGCTGGCGAGCGGGCGGGTTACGTTGCGAACCGGAACTGTCGCCAGACGTGTGCTGCTGTCGCCGGACGGCAAACAGGTCACCGGCATCGAGGTGGAGCAGGGCGGTCATGTCGAGGTGCTGACAGCCGGCATCTACGTCCTTGCCGCCAGCGCCATCAATTCGGCCGCCATCCTGCTGCGCTCGGCAACCGACAAGGCGCCGCGTGGGGCCGCCAACAGTTCGGATGTCGTTGGTCGGCACTACATGGCTCACAACAACACCGCGATGATGGCGATCTCGACGCGTCGCAATCCGACCGTTTTCCAGAAGACCGTCACCATCAACGACTTCTATTTCGGCGATGACGCGTTCCGCTATCCGATGGGCTGCATCATGTCACTCGGCAAGCTGAAGCCGGGCATGATGACGGCGGCCAATCCGCTGGTGCCGAAACTGGTCAACAGGATGCTGTCGGACCGCAGCTATGACTGGTGGATCATGTCGGAGGATCTGCCGGATCCAGGCAATCGCGTGTCGATCTCCGGCGACACGATCAAGATGGACGTGCGCCGCAACAATCTCAGGGCCCACACCGAACTGACGAAGCGCGCGGCTCGCGCCATGCGCCGCGCCGGCCTGCCGCTGACGCTCACCAAGCTGATGCCGGTGGCGACGACCTCGCATCAATGCGGCACCGTGCGCTTCGGCAATGATCCGGCCAAGGCGGCACTGGACCCCTTTTGCCGGACCTTCGACCACAGCAATTTGTTCGTCGTCGACGCTTCGTTCTTTCCATCCTCGGCGGCGGTCAATCCGGCGCTGACCATCGCCGCCCAGGCGCTCCGCGTCTCCGACCATATCGCGGCAGCTGATTTTGGCATCTCCGCGCGGACCACCAATCCATTGAGGAAAACCAACCATGTCTGAAGCCGTCAACAGCACGCTGATGCCGTTCTCGAACGTCGCCCATTTGCCATTGGCGGAAAAATTCGAGGCCACCCGCATTGCTGGGTGCAACGCCTTGTCCCTGATGCCCTTTGAGGTCGAGCAGATGATGGAAGCCGGCATGCCGGCCAGGGAGATACGGCAACGCGCCGACGACGCCGGCATACGCATCCTGCGCCTTGATCCGCTCAACACCTGGTCCCGGGTCTGGCTGCCCGACAACATGGACGACGCCTATATCGCCACCGTCGACACACCGCGTGAGCGGGTGTTCGCCCTGTGTGCCGAGCTTGGCTGCCGTTCGATCAGCCTCAACGCGACGTTTCCACTCGGCTCGCTGCCGCTGGAAGCGATCATCGAGGACTATGCGGCGATCTGCGAGGCCTCGGCCCGCTTCGACCTCGACTGCTCGCTCGAATTCATTCCGCTGTGGGGTGTGCCGACGCTCGATATGGCTTGGCGAATCGTACAGGGCGCGGGCGCCAGCAATGGCGGGCTGGTCTTCGACACCTGGCATTTTGTGCGCGGCCGATCCGACCTTGCCGACCTCAAAGCGATTCCGGGGGACAAGATCCATTGCGTGCAACTGAATGACGGCCCGCTTGAGCTGCCGGCAGGAGTGTCGATCAAGGATGATTGCTATGATCGCAAGTTTCCAGGCGATGGTCAGTTTCCCAATGTTGAAATAGTGCGCGTCCTGGCTGAAACCGGTGGCCTGAACCAAGTTGGAGCCGAAGTGTTCTCGCCCATGTTAAAGGGCTTGAGCGCGCGGGAAGTGGGTGAGTTATGCCGCTCTTCGGTGGCGAAGATAATGAAACTGGCAATAGGCTCATAAGATAGCTCTTTTCGATTCAGCAAGATCCTTCGTTTTTCCGATTCCTCTCCAGTTACGCCGGCGCGGGGAGCCTGGATGCAAATGTCTGGATCTGGTCCAGCCATCCCAAAAAGCTGTCGACCCGCTTGAGGGCCCCTTCGGTCTGGGCACATGCCATTGGCTTGCGGAACTTCACGCGGATTTTCCCGATGGGCAAATTGTCCGCCGAGCATGCCTCATATCCATGAGCGGGTAGTAGCGAGCTCTGCGAGAAAGCCGGGGTGGTCAAGCCGGTCCAGATCCCAAATCCGGGCGATATAATTGCACATCTCCTCGGCGGTGGCGCCACCACGAAATTCCGCAAGCCTTACGGCCTTGGCTTCCAGTTCCTGCCGGGCAAGCGTGTTGCCTGGATCGCCCTTGGGCTCGTCCACGCGGGCAGAAAGCTTGCGACCGCCGACGGTTGTGGCGCTGATTTTCCCCACCCACTGTTTCGGATAGAGCGCGTCGACCTCAGGGTCGAACTCCATGCGCACCTTCGAACGGAAAGCCGAAACGCCGTCGTCGGCAAGCGCATTGCGTTCGAAGGCGTCGAGGTCGGCAACGCCGTGAACCGCGATCAGCCCCAGCACGGTGCCCATGGAAAACTTCGCCTGGTGGACCGTCTGTGGGATGTCAACCGCGCCTAGCACGTCGATGGCGCCCTGGTGGACATGGGTCACCACCTCCTCGATATCATCCGGCCCCAGCCCCTCCCGGCGCATGAGAAGCTGAAGCGCATCGGCGGCCGGATGGGTGTGCCGGCACGAGGCATGCCATTTGAAGGACGTCTCTTCCGTCGCCCAGCGGCTGCCGAGGCGGTCGGTCAAACGGGTCGGATCGGCATCGCTCGACATGCCGGCCGCCATGCCCTTTTTCCCTTCGAGTATCCGGGCGGCGCCCCTGAAGCCGTCGCGCGCCAGATAGGCCGCGGCCAGCCCATTGGCGGCGGCTCGCGCGGTATGGAGTTGTTTGGAATCGGCGGCATCGCGCAGGAATTCCCATAGGCCGGCGGCCTGGGTTCCGGCGGAGCCGAGCGCGTGGTTGAGTTGGGCGGCGTCGAGCCCGATCAGCTTGCCGACGGCGGCGGCCGCCGCCACGGCGCCGGCCGTGCCCGTCGTGTGAAAGATCTCGTAGTGCGAACGGCCGAGGAACTCACCGACCCGAATGCCCACCTCATAGCCTGCGATACAGGCGGTCAGCACCTCGCGGCCGGTTTTCTTCTCCGCTTCCGCAACTGCCAATACAACGGGGAAGATCACGGCCGCGGGGTGGAAGACCGAACCGTTGTGGACGTCGTCCTGTTCCACGACATGCGAAGCGGCCGCGTTGACCATTGCCGCGAAATAGGGGCTGGTGCGCCGTCTGGTCGGGATGATGGTGCTCGTGCCGTCTGCCGGTCCCATCGCACGAGCGAAGCTTTCTATGATTTCGACCTGCGGAGCGCCCTTGCCGGCGAGGGCGGAGCCCAGCCAATCGACCATCAGTCCCTTTGTAAAATCGACGACGCGCGGTGGAATTCGCTCGAAGTCGAGTTCCGCCACGAATGAGCAAAGTCTGGCGGTCGGCCAGTCTGCTGCTTCCAGAACCATCTGCCTTCCTCCTCAGGCCGGGGCGCTTCGGCACAAGATGCGCCGCGCCCGCTCGATGACCGGCCGATCCACCATCTCGCCATTCACCTGGACGGCCTCGCCGGAAGAGGCCGCCGCAACGATGCCGGCAGCCCAGGCGATTTCCATCTCGCTCGGGCGAAAGGCACGACGGATCGGCTCGATCTGCTTCGGGTGGATCGCCATCTTTCCCCCAAATCCGAGCTTCACGGCGTGGCGCGCGTCGTCTTCCGTGACTTCGGGGCTTGTCAGATCGGCCGTTATGCCATCGATCGGAGCAGAACGGTTTGCCGCGCGCGAGCGCCAGACGATTTCGCTGCGCGCCGCAAGCAATGTCAACCGATCGTGCGCGCAACCGAGATCAAGCGCGAAGTCGAGCGATCCGAAGGCGGCGCCAACGATTCCCGGCGCGGCCAGAATCTCGGGTAGATTTGCAAGCCCCATCGCGCTCTCTACTAGGGCGATGATGTTGACATGGCACCCGAAGCGTCCCGCCAAGCTGGCGATTTCTCCCGGCTGCTCGGCTTTTGGCAGCATGATTGAGATTCCGCCGAGGCTTCGGAGGGCGTCGATGTCCGCGACATGCCACGGCGTGCCCGCGGCGTTGACGCGGACCATGACTGGCGATTTGAGCGTGGCCGCGTGAGCGGCCACCGCATGCCGGGCCTGCTCCTTATCGGACGCGGCGACGGCATCCTCGAGATCGAGAATGACCGTATCGGCGCCGCTACCGTCCGCCTTGGCAAATCGTTCCGGCCGCGAGCCCGGTACGAAAAGCGGGGCGACCGGGGTGAGGAAGCTCACCATTGCGCCGTGGCCTTGACCGTCAGGTGCCCGTCTGACGCTCGCACTTCCATTTCCATCTCGTCCCGCCCACGAGCCGTCCCGCACAGGAGCAAGGTCTGCGGGCCGATCGCCGGAAGCACTCCGCGAAAGGAGAAGCGGCGCGGCGCCTGCCCGACAATGACAGCGGCGAAGTTCATGAGGAGCGTTGCCTGAAGCGGTCCGTGGATAACCAGGCCCGGATAGTGCTCGACATCGGTGGCATAGGGCGTGTCGTAGTGGATTCGATGCCCGTTGAATGTCAGCGCGGAATAACGAAAAAGCATGACCGTATCGATGTCGGCTATTCGCTCATGCGCCGCGGTCAATCGGGGCGCGACGGGCGCCATCTGGGACGCTGGGCCGGCTTCCGCCGCGCGATAGACAATGATCTGGTCCTCCTCGACCACGGGGCCGGCGGCATTGGCGAATTCGTGGCGGACGGTGACGAAGGTGAGCTTCCCCGAACGCCCCTTCTTTTCCTCGACGGCGCTAAGCGTAGAGCGGCGGCGGACCTTGTCGCCACTGCGAATTGGCGCCAGGAAGCGCATGTCGCTGCCCGCCCACATTCGACGCGGAAGCTGCACCGGGGGCAGGAACCCGCCCTTTGCGGCGTGTCCGTCGCGACCCAGTTCGCGTGCGTCGGCGATATCTGGCGTCAGGCACCAGTGAAGGCCGGGCGGAGCCTCGTCGAGACGCACCGCGTGGGGACCCAGTGTTGCCTCGAAACTGGCGAGCAGCCGAGGGGTGGCGATGTCCTCGACCTCGCGGGTGCGACCAATCCATTTCTGCAGCGTCGCGCTCGAATCCAGGCTCATCCGCTTTCTCCTCAGGCCGCGAATTCGGACCGGATCCGGTCGGTATCGGCGCCAAGGGCAGGAACCTTGGGAACAATTTCGAAGCCTTCCGGCCGGCCGGCCGGCATCGGCACGGTGATGCGCTTGCCGTCGGGCAACTCGACTTCGGTCCGGCGCAATGCCCGATGGCGCGGAAGATCAGGCATTTCGCTGACACGCCCCCAGGCGATCTGCGCCTCGCCGAGCCGGCGGATGGCTTCCTCACAGTCGAGTGCCGCGAAAATCGGCTCGATCTCAGTGTCGAGCGCCGTGCGATTGGCCACTCGCCAGGCATTGGTGGCGAAGCGTTCGTCGGCAAACAAATCAGTGCGTTGCAGCACGGTGCTGCAGAAGCGCTTCCACTCACTGTTCTGCTGGATAGAGACCACCACAGCCCCGTCGCGGCAGGCATAGGGGCGGTAAGGGTAGATAGAGGCGTGGGCCAGTCCGTAGCGGGCGGTCTCGCGTCCCGCATGTTCGTAGTGCAGCAGCGGCACGGCCATCCAGTCGGCCATGCCGTCGAACATCGCGATCTCGATAATGCGGCCCCGGCCTGTCTTTTCACGGGCCAGAAGTGCCTCGAGGATGGCGGCATGAGCATTCATTCCGGTCGCGATGTCGGCGGCGGAGACGCCTATCTTGCACGCCGTCTCGGGAGTGCCGGTCACCGCGCAGATGCCGCTTTCCGCCTGCACCAGCATGTCGTAGGCACGCATCGCCGCGTAAGGCGTATCCTGTCCGTAGCCGACGATGTTGACGGCGATCAGCCGGGGGAATTTCTGTGCAATCACCTCGACCGACAGACCAAGGCGGTCGATCGCGCCGGGCGCGAGGTTTTGCACGAGGACATCCGATCGCGCGACCATACGGTGCAACAAGGCAAGGTCGTCATTGGCCTTGAGGTCGAGCGCCACGCTCTCCTTGCCGCGGTTCAGCCAGACGAAATAGG
>NZ_JANINM010000392.1 GCF_024509055.1 Mesorhizobium sp.
ACGCCCGGATCGATGATCATCGGGCCGCGGTCTTCCAGGTTCCACATCGCATAGGCGACGGACTCGCCCTGCTCGTTGGAAATCAGCACGCCGTTGGTGCGGCCGGGCAATTCGCCCTTGTAGGGCTCATAGGCGTGGAACAGCCGGTTCATTACGGCGGTGCCGCGCGTGTCGGTCAAAAGCTCCGACTGGTAGCCGATCAGGCCGCGCGTCGGCGCGTGGAAGACCAGGCGCTGGCGGTTGCCGCCCGACGGGCGCAGCTCGACCATCTCGGCCTTGCGCTCCGACATCTTCTGCACGACGACGCCGGCATGCTCTTCATCGACGTCGATGACGACTTCCTCGACAGGCTCGAGCAGCTGGCCGTCCTCGCCCTTCTGCATGACGACGCGCGGGCGCGACACGGCGAGCTCGAAGCCTTCGCGGCGCATCGTCTCGATCAGCACTGCGAGCTGCAATTCGCCGCGGCCGGAGACGAAGAAGGAATCCTTCTCGGGCGATTCCTCGATCTTGAGCGCGACATTGCCCTCGGCCTCGCGCAGCAGGCGGTCGCGGATGACGCGGCTGGTCACCTTGTCGCCCTCGGTGCCGGCAAGCGGGCTGTCGTTGACCAGGAAGGACATGGTCACCGTAGGCGGGTCGATCGGCTGCGCATGCAGCGGCTCGGTCACCGTCGGATCGCAGAAGGTGTCGGCGACGGTGCCTTTCGACAGGCCGGCGATGGCGACGATATCGCCTGCCTGCGCTTCGTCGATCGGCTGGCGCTCGAGCCCGCGGAAGGCAAGGATCTTGGAGATGCGGCCCGTCTCGATCTGGCTGCCGTCATTGTGCAGCACCTTGACCGCCTGGTTGGCCTTCAGCGTGCCGGATTCGATGCGGCCGGTGATGATGCGGCCGAGGAACGGATTGGCTTCAAGGATGGTGCCGATCATGCGGAACGGGCCGGGATGCACGGTCGGCGCTGGCACATGCTTGACCACGAGGTCGAACAGCGGCGCCAGTTGCTGGTCCTTCGGACCCTCGGGATTCTCCGACACCCAGCCGTCGCGGCCGGAACCGTAGAGGATCGGGAAGTCGAGCTGCTCGTCGGTGGCGTCGAGCGCGGCGAACAGGTCGAACACCTCGTTGACCACCTCGATGTGGCGGGCGTCCGGACGGTCGATCTTGTTGATGACGACGATCGGCCGCAGGCCGACCTTCAGCGCCTTGCCGACCACGAACTTGGTCTGCGGCATCGGGCCTTCGGCGGCGTCGACCAGCACGATCGCCGAATCCACCATCGACAGGATGCGCTCGACCTCGCCGCCGAAATCGGCGTGTCCGGGCGTATCGACGATGTTGATGCGGGTCCCTTTCCAGTCGACCGAGGTCGCCTTGGCGAGGATGGTGATGCCGCGTTCCTTTTCGAGGTCGTTGGAATCCATGGCGCGCTCGGCGACGCGCTGGTTGTCGCGGAAGGCGCCGGACTGTTTCAGGAGCTGGTCGACGAGGGTGGTCTTGCCATGGTCGACGTGCGCGATGATCGCGATATTGCGGAGGTTCATTGTCTGGTCTCGGGAGCGTTGCAGGCAGCAGGCCCGAAAGCGCCGCCTTTTCTGGTTGCGCGGCTCATACAAGGTTTTTCGCAATTGCGAAAGGGGAGGCCGCGCCCCAAATACGTGGTCACTGATTCTTAAATGTCTTGGTGTGGAATGATTCCGTTAACCAACGCGGAACCTTTGAGGGGCCTGGCGATTTCATGTCCATGACCGATCATCTCGCCAGATTGCGACCGCTTTTCGTGTGGGCGGGGCTTGCGGTGGTGCTTGCGGCAGGCGCCGCGCAGTCGGCCGCTTCTTTGAAAGACGCCGATATTGCGCCGCCCGATGCCAGGACGGCGCAACAGATGTTCGCGGACGCGCCCGACGGCGTCGACCCGGTGGTGACCGGCCCGGTCAGCACCGCCTTCAAGCAGCGGCAGAAAGCGGCCAATTGCGACAACGCCGTCTGGCCGAAGATTCCCGCGATTTGCTATCCTGACTGATCCCAGCCGCGCAGCGCTGCGGCTCAAGCCGCCAGCCTTCGCGCCTCTCAGTCCCGTCGGCAAATATGAAACTTTGATACCTGAAAATCTACCGGACCGGCGTGCCTCAAGGCGTGTTGAGATTCGGGTCAGGCCGAGCCGAAAATGATGGTCCCCGAGAACCGGAGCGGAGCGTACTTGACGTACGCGAGCACCGGAAGCGCAGGAGACCGTCATTTGCAGGCCGGCCTCACCCGAATATCGACACGACTTACGCCGGTTGAGGCTCCGGATCAAACTCCGCCCGGCTGGTGTTGATCAGCAGCGAGATACAGGCGGCGGCAATGCCCGTCATGCCGGCGATGATGAAGGCAAGCTCGTAATTGCCCTGCAACTCGCGCATGGTGCCGCCGAAGGCGGCGGCCGTAGCGGCGCCCACCTGGTGGCCGGCTACGATCCAGCCGAAGACGATCGGGCCGCTGCGGTCGCCGAAGGCTTCATTGGCAAGCCTCAACGTCGGCGGCACGGTGGCGATCCAGTCGAGACCGTAGAGCACGGAAAAGATGATCAGGCTGGTCGCCGAGAAGCCGGAATAGGGCAGGTAGATCAGCGACAGGCCACGGACGGCGTAGTAGACGCCGAGCAGCTTGCGCGGATCGAAGCGGTCGGTGAGCCAGCCGGACAGCGTCGTGCCGATCAGGTCGAAAATGCCCATCAGCGACAGCAATCCCGCCGCCTGCACTTCAGGAATGCCCATGTCGCCGCAAAAGGCGATGAGGTGCGTGCCGACCAGGCCGTTGGTGGTGAAGCCGCAGATGAAGAAGGTGGCGAACAGATACCAGAACACCCGCGTGCTGGAGGCACGGCGCAGCGTGTTCAGCGTATGCGCCAGGAAATTGCCCTGCGATGCCGGCGACACCGGCGGCACGTCGTCGGCATCCGCGCCGTAGCGCACCAGGCCTATCGATGCCGGGCGCTCGGGCACCAGCAGCAAGACGAACGGGATCAGCGCGGCCGTGGCGATGGCGACGGCGATCGCCACCGGCTTCCAGCCGCCGTTCTGCGCCAGCGAGGCGATGAGCGGCAGGAAGATGAGCATTCCTGTAGCGCTGGATGCCGACATCAGGCCCATCATCAGGCCGCGATTGGTCTTGAACCAGCGGTTGACGATCGTGGCGCCGAGCACGCTTGCCACCGCGCCCGACCCGATGCCGGAAAAGACGCCCCAGGTGATGAACAGATGCCAGGGCTGCGTCATGAAGAGGCTCAGCGCCGTCGAGCCCGACATCACCAGCAGCGCGCCGATCAGCGTGCGGCGCATCCCCACGCGCTCCATCAGCGCCGCGGCGAATGGGCCGGTCAGGCCATAGAGCAGGATGCCGACACTCGCGGCCCAGGAAGTCACGTCCCGGCGCCAGCCGAAGCTCTCTTCCAGCGGCACCATCATCACCGAGGGCGCGGAGCGCAGTCCGGCCGCGATCAGCAGGCAGAAGAAGATGACGGCAACGACGACGAAGGCGTAGCGCTGGCCAAACGGACGAGACTGAGCTATCATGTTACTGACCGGTACGTTGCAATGGGATGACGCCATACATACGTACCGGTCAGTAACATTGTCAAGCGAGTTGTTTGAATGTCATCGGACAATAATATTGAAGCGTCGACCAGCGAGGCTCCTGCCCCGGCGCCTGCAAAGGCCGCCGACAAGATTCTCGACGTGGCGCGCGACCTTTTTTACCGCGAGGGCATCCGGGCGATCGGCGTTGACGAGATCGTCAAGCGCGCCGGCGTCACCAAGCCCAGCCTCTATCGCAGCTTTCCGTCGAAGGACGAGCTCGCCGCGTCCTACCTGCGCAAATACGACCTGGAATTCTGGGAGCGCTTCGACGAGGCGGTGGACGCACATCCAGGCGATCCGCGCGCCCAGATCATCGCTTTCCTGACCCGCGTCGGCAAACGCACGCAGCGGCCGGAGTATCGTGGCTGCGGCATGACCAATGCGGCGGTCGAATACCCCGAGCGCGGTCATCCAGCGCGCGTGGTCAGCGAGGCCAACAAGCACGAGCTGCGCCGGCGCCTACGCGCCATGGCGGCGGCGATGGGCGCCGGCGACGCCGACACGCTCGGCGACGGGCTGCTGCTGCTCATCGAGGGCGCCTACATCAGCGGCCAGCTGTTCGGCCTCGGCGGACCGGCGGCCTCGGTTGCCCGCAACGCCGATCTGCTGATCGAAGCCAGCTTGAAGAAATAGCGACAGGCATTACGCTGCGGCGGCCTCCACCGGAGATTTCGCCATGCGTTCCCTTCTATTGTCGCCCCTTCTATTGCCACTTGTCTTCATAGGATTCTGCCAGGCGGCGCAGGCCGGCGAAATATCGAGCGCCTATACCGATATCGACTGGAAGAAGGACTGCGTGACCTATGCGCAGGCGGCGGAAGGCGACGGCGACTGGGCGAGTCTCGCCTGCTCGGGCTATCGCGGCTACCCGGTGCTGGTGGCCTACGACGACGCGCGCGAGTCGGTCTATTACGGCTTTCCCTCGGATGACATGACCGCCGTCTGGGAGAGCTTTTCGGCCTTCAACTCGTCCGGCTCGAAGGTCGAGTGGCGCATCGAGACCAATGGCGACGTCGCCATTCCCTTCGCCGTCATCCACCGCCGCTCGGTGACCGATCCCGAAGACGAGAAGAAGCCGATCGAGGTGCTGGTCGTCGCCAAGGTCGCGCAGCCCGAGGAACACCAGGGCTGCACGATCGGCCTAGTTCTGGCCACCGGCAACGCCGACGCCAACGACCAGGCCCGCAAGCTTGCCGACGAAAAGGCGAAGGGCTTCGCCTGCGGCAAGGACAAGCGCCAGGTGCTCGGCAACGTCCCCGACTTCGGCCGGGTCGATAACTGATTACTTGCTTTTCTTCGCCCGCTCGACCGCCTCGACGATCATCTTCCTGGCGTGCGCGGCATCTCTCCAGCCCTCGATCTTGACCCATTTGCCGGGTTCGAGATCCTTGTAGTGCTCGAAGAAATGCGCCACCTGGTCGAGCGTGATCTGCGGCAGGTCGGTGTAGTTGAACACCTTCTCGTAACGCTTGGTGAGGTGCGGCGAGGGAACCGCGATCACCTTCTCGTCCTGTCCGGCATTGTCTTCCATGATCAGCACGCCGATCGGCCGCACATTGATGACGCAGCCCGGGACCAGCGCGCGCGTGTTGCAGACCAGCACGTCGATCGGGTCGCCGTCGCCGGACAGCGTGTGCGGCACGAAGCCATAATTGCCGGGATAGCGCATGGAGGTATGGAGGAAGCGGTCGACGAACAGCGTCCCGGCCTCCTTGTCCATTTCGTATTTGATCGGCTCCCCGCCGATCGGCACCTCGATGATGACGTTGACGTCCTCAGGCGGGTTCTGTCCGGTGGAAATCGCTTCGATACGCATGGCGTGGTCCCTCTCTCGATTCAAAAACCGATAGCGGGGGACGCGTCAGGGTGCAATGCGGCGAATGATGCGGAGCGCTAATGGAAGCGCACAGTTTGTGATGGCCTGTAACCTGTTGGATGCCGCCCGAAAGGTTGCGCCCGTCAGTTCCAGACGAAGGCCACCTTCTTCAGCGCCTTCTGCTCGAACACCTCGACGCCCTCCGCAATATCGCGGCCCCCATTGCCGGCATAGAAAGCGAGCGCGTTCTGATTGTCCTCCAGCGCCCACACCACAAGGCCGCGCAGGCCGTGATCGGCGAGCCGGGCCTTCGCCGCCTTGAACAGCCGGCTGCCAAGCCCGATGCCCTGATACTCCGGGCGCAGGTAGAGCTCGTAGATCTCGCCCTGCTGCCTGAGCTCGCGGGCGCGGTTCTTGCCGATGGTGGCGTAGCCGGCGATGGTGCCGCCGATCTCGATCACCAGCACGGTGGCCGCGCGGCGAATCGCATTGGCCCACCAGTCGGGGCCGCGGCGGTTGATCATCGAGATCAAGGTGCGATGCGGGATGATGCCTGAATAGGCGCCGCGCCAAGCCTCCTGGTGCACTTCGGCGATGGCGCTTGCATCGCGGGGCTCGGCTTTCCTGATGTCGATCGTCAGCGTGTTCATGATTGGTTAACCATAAACCCGCGTCGGCCGCTTGCAAAGAGTCAGCCGATGCGACCCCGGCTTTTTCGCACAGACGAAAAGGCTGTTTGCGCAGGGTGGTTTACGACCCGACCCGTTCAGATTTCGACGAGATGATCGTCCAGCTCATTGGGGTTGCCGGGCGTGACCGGGAAGTGCTCGGCCAATGTCGCGCCCACCGATTCGATTGCATGGACGAAGCCGTCGGCGAGCCGGTCGTCGCCGGCATGCCGGGTGAGTTCCGCCACGACACCGTCCCAGACATGCTGCCCGACTTTCGCGTTTATGCCGCTGTCGGCGACCACTTCGGCAAAACGCTCGGCGATGGAGACGAAGATCAGCACCCCGGTGCGCGCCTGGGTGCGGTGGACATTGCGCGCCAGGAACTGCTTCATCGCGTTGGCGTGCGCCGCCTGGTAGTGCAGGCGCCTCGGCACCAGATGGATGCGCAGGCCCGGCCAAAGCCACAAAAGGACAAGCACCGAGGCCAGCGCCAGCAGCTGCGCCAGGACGAAATGCGGCACGCGGATGGTGAGCCACCAGATCTCAAGCCCATAGGCGACCGCCAGGCTGGCGACGAGCATTGCGAGCGTCGCCACGAAGGCGGCGGGAAAGAAATAGCGATCGCTGGCATGGGCGACGACGCAGTAGATTTCACCGTCGGTCCTGGTCTCGGCTGCCCGGATCGCATCGGCGATGCGCTCATGATCTTGCGGACTGATCGGTCGCGTTGCCATGATCCCTCACCAGCTTCCCGAAGAGCCGCCGCCGCCCGACGAGCCGCCGCCGCCGGAAAACCCGCCACCACCGCCACCGGAGGACCAGCCTCCACCGCCCGACGACCAGCCACCGCCGGAGCTACCCGACGAGCTGCCCGGCTCGAAGGTCATCCCTAGCCAGCGATAACGGCCAGGACCTATCTTCTGGCCGAAGACACGCGGCAGGATGGCAAGGGAGATGCTGCCGAAGAAGATCAGCACCCAGATGGTGATGAAGACGGCGAAGAACAGGTTGTCGGAGTTGAACGGCGCCCGCTCGTTGCGCTTGCCGCGCGCCTCCAATTCCTCGGGATTGCCGTTGAGGACCATGATCATGTCGTCGACGGCCTTGGAGATGCCGCCCGGGAAGTCACCGGCGCGGAAAGCCGGCACCATGTCGTTCTCGATGATCAGCTTGGTGTGCAGGTCGGTCAGCGTGCCTTCGAGCCCATAGCCGACCTCGATGCGCATCTTGCGGTCGTTCGGCGCGACCAGCAGCAGCACGCCGTTGTTCTCCTTGGCCTGGCCGAGCTTCCAATAGCGGAACAACCGGTTGGCGTAGGGCTCGATCTCCTCGCCGTCGAGGCTTGGAATGGTGGCGACGACGATCTGGTCGGAGCCTTTTGTCTCGAAGTCGGCAAGTTTTTGCGTCAGCGCCGCCTTGGTGCCGGCATCGATGATTCCGGCGTTGTCGACCACGCGGCCGGTCAGCGCGGGAAGGTCGGCGGCGAAGGCTGCGAACGGTAGGAAGAAGAGGGCGAGCAAAACTCCGACGAAGGCACTCCGTCGCACCCCCCTCTGTCCTGCCGGACATCTCCCCCTCAAGGGGGGAGATTGGACGTCACACACGCTTTCGCCAATCTCCAGCGCCGAAAACGGAACTCGGTTGTTGAAACAGCCAATCTCCCCCCTTGAGGGGGAGATGTCCGGCAGGACAGAGGGGGGTGTTTGCACGCCAGCAGTCCGTCTTCTCGAGGGATTGCAGTCTGATGATAGCCGGGCTCTTACCCGCCCTGCTTCGTGGTCGTGCCAAAGTCCACCTTCGGCACTTGCATCTTGTCTTCGTCGACCGTGAAGTTCGCAAACGGCTCGTTGCCGCGGAACCAGAACGTCGCCCACAGCACCGACGGGAAGGTCTTCAGTGTCAGATTATAGTCCCTGACCGCCTGGATATAGTCGCGACGCGCCACGGCGATGCGGTTCTCGGTGCCTTCGAGCTGCGCTTGCAGCGCGAGGAAATTCTGATTGGCCTTGAGATCTGGATAGGCTTCCGAAACCGCGATCAGCCGCGACAGCGCGCTGGTCAAGCCGGCCTGGGCGTCCTGGAACTTCTTGAGCGCCTCGGGGTCCTTCAGCGTGTCCGGCGTCACCGTGATCTGCGTCGCCTTAGCGCGCGCCTCGACGACGGCGTCGAGCGTGTCCTTCTCGTGCGACGCGTAGCCCTTGACCGTCTCGACCAGGTTGGGGATCAGGTCGGCACGACGCTGGTACTGGTTGAGCACCTCGCTCCAGGCCGCCTTGGCGTTCTCCTCAGCCGTCGGGATGGTGTTGTAGCCGCAGCCGGCAAGCAGCGGCAGCACGAATGCCATCATCAGGAAGGCAGGCAGATTTCGGAAGACGGAGGGTAAGGAAAGGCGCTCGGCAAACATGATTGGTCCCTCGGATCGAAGTTGCACCGAAGCATTACCACAATCCGCGCGCAAGAAAATCTCCGGGGCATCGCTGAACCATCGGTCGGCGCGGGCCAGGTCTGTGAATGGCCGCCCGGACAGGCTAAGCTCCCGTCGAGAAAGGGCAATCGTTTATGGCCGATCGCCAGGACGACGAAAAGGAATCGCGCCGCATCCTGGAGCGCGTTGCGCGGGAGACGGCACCCGGCGGCACCGCTTTTATCGCGCGGGCAGCCAAGGGCGCGCGCGACCATGTGAATGCCGCGGATGCCGATCGCTCGGATCCGATCGAATACTGGGGCACTCGCATTGGCCGAACGCTTGGTCTCGTCATCGCCATTGGGCTATTGGCCTGGCTGGTGTATGTCGCCACCCGGGGCGGCTAGGAACCGAAATCCATGAATGCAGAGAAAACCGACGCGCCGCGCGCGGTCATCGTCATCTCCAGCCATGTCGCCCGAGGTTCGGTCGGCAACCGCGCCGCGGTCTTCGCGCTGGAGACGCTGGGTTTCCCGGTCTGGGCGGTGCCGACCGTCATCCTGCCCTGGCATCCGGGCCACGGCCGCGCCACCCGCATCGTGCCGCCGCTCGACCAGTTCAAGGCGCTGATGGCCGATCTCGAGCGCGCGCCATGGCTTGGCGAAGTCGGCGCCGTGTTGTCGGGCTATCTCGGTGAAGCCGGCCAGGCCGAAGCCGTCGCTTCGCTGGTCGCCGCCGTCAAGGCGAAGACGCCGGGCGCGCTTTTCGTCTGCGACCCGGTGATGGGCGATTCGGGCGGGCTCTACGTGCCGGAGCCCACGGCCGCCGCCTTGCGTGACACGCTGATGCCGATCGCCGACATCGCCACCCCCAACCGCTATGAGCTGGAATGGATGGCCGGCGCGCCGCTGCCGGACATCAAGGCGGTGACGGCGGCGGCCCTCCATGCCGGCCCCTCGACCATGCTGGTGACCTCGGCGCCCTCGATGATGGCCGGCGGCACCGGCAATTTCCTGCTCGACGGCAGCCAGGCGCTGCTTGCCGAACACCGCGTCATCGAGAAGCCGCCGAACGGGCTGGGCGACCTGACGGCCGCCGTTTATCTTGCCCGTATCCTCTCCGGCCAGCCGCCGGTCAAGGCGCTGCAATCGACCACGGCCGCCGTCTATGAGATCCTGGCGCGCACGGCAAAGCGGGGCGGCGACGAGCTGCAGCTCGAAACCGACGCGCAGAGCCTGTCGCATCCGATGGCCATGGTGCAGCTGCGCCACCTCCTCCATCCAGGGCGGGACAAAAGGGCGTGACATCGGGCCACGCGCTGGCCGGCGTCGACGGCTGCAAGGCCGGCTGGATCGCCGTCCATTGCGAGCCCGGCGACGCACCATCGGTTTCGGTCTTTCCGACCTTCCGGGCGCTGCTCGACGCCCTGCCCGCCGCCACAATCGCGGTCGACATGCCGATCGGCCTGCCGGATTTTTCCAGCCGGGGCGGACGCGGGCCTGAGGCGCTGGTGCGGCCATTGCTCGGCGCCCGCCAGTCGAGCGTCTTTGCCATTCCTTCGCGCGCGGCCCTTTATGCCGACACCAGCGAATTCACTACGGTGGAAGCCTGGTACGCCGCGCACCGGCGGGCCAGCGCGGTGGCTTTGACCACTTCCGATCCGCCACGCGGCGTCTCCATCCAGGCCTTCGGCATCTTCGCCAAGATCCGCGAGATCGATGCGCTTTTGATCGCACGGCCGGAATTGCGGGACCGTGTCCTCGAATCCCATCCCGAAGTCGCCTTCTGCCGGTTGAATGGCGGCATCGCCATGGCTCTGCCCAAGAAGATCAAGGGCGCGGTGAACCCGGCCGGCATGGAGGAGCGCAAGGCGCTGCTGTGCCGGCATGGCTATGAGAAGAGCTTTCTGGACCAGGCGCCGCCGCGAGGCGCGGCAAGCGACGACTTCCTCGACGCCGCGGCCATGATGCTGACCGCCAGGCGTATCGCCAGCGGCGAGGCAAGGCCATTCCCGGACCCGCCGACGATGGACCGCCACGGCATCCCGGTTGCCATCTGGGCTTGATGTGGACTTCAAGGCTCCGACACCTGCCGCATGGCTTTTGTAGTAGCCCCAACAATTCTGCATTGCTCGCGGCGGCATTTTGCCGTTAGAGCAGTTCCAGGAAAATGTGTGAAACGCTTTTCCGTCCGGAATTGCGCCAGGACAAAAAGATAGCGTTCTCATGACTGCAGCATCCAACCCCGAAAGGGTCCAGACGCCGCCCATGCCCCACCTCCCCGAGCACCTCCTCACCGGTTATCGCAACTTCATGAACGGCCGCTACCTCGCCGAAAGCGACCGCTATCGCTCGCTGGCGCGGGAAGGCCAGGCGCCCGAGACGATGATCGTCGCCTGCTGCGACTCGCGCTCCGCACCCGAAGCGATCTTCGATGCCGGGCCGGGCGAACTCTTCGTGCTGCGCAATGTCGGCAACCTGGTGCCGCCTTATGAGCCCGACGGCGAGTTCCACTCGACCTCGGCCGCGCTCGAATTCGCCGTGCAGAGCCTCAAGGTGAAGAACATCGTGGTGATGGGACACGGCCGCTGCGGCGGCATCCGCGCCGCGCTCGACACCAATTCCGCGCCGCTGTCGCCCGGTGATTTCATCGGCAAATGGATGAGCCTGATAGCGCCAGCCGCCGAAACCGTGGCCGCAAGCACGATGATGACGGCGACCGAGCGCCAGACCGCGCTTGAACGCATCTCGATCCGCTATTCGCTCGCCAATCTCAGGACCTTCCCCTGTGTCTCGATCCTCGAAGGCAAAGGGCGGCTCGCGCTATACGGCGCCTGGTTCGACATCTCGACCGGCGAGCTATGGACGATGAACAAGGACACCGGCGACTTTGAGCGGCCGGAATTATAGCGGGGCGATGGACCGGGTCTGGCAGAGGTTCCTTGTCACGGCGGCGCTGCTGGTCTATCCGATCGCCCATGTCTGCGCCGACGACCGCGCCATCCTCGACCGCTGGTACTCGGCGCTCCTGGTCGCCGACCGCACGGAACTGTCGGATCTGCTCGCGGACGACGCCCGCATGAAGCTCGACGACATCGGCGTCGTGCAGAGCAAGCAGGAATTCATGGCCTCGATCGACGAATGGCAGGGCGCGGCCGCAGGTGCCGAAATCCGCCACCGTATCGAGAAGCGGGAGAACGGCCGGACCACGGTGATTGCCTGTTACGACTTCCCCGAAAACGACACGCTGATGCGCGAAACCTTCACCGTCGCCGACGGCCGCATCACCGCTAGCACCCAGACCGCCATCTCCCACGACTGCGCCGGCTACTGAGCCCAGTTGCGCGGCCCGAAGCACCGCCCTACATCCGGGGCAAGCCCGCCTCCCTCCAGCCCATCGGAACCGCCCATGCCATCCTCGAAAACCGTCGATCTTGCCGCCCATCCGCTGACCGTCTGGCAGGGGCCTCTCGGCCTGCCCGACTTCTCCCGC
Source organism: Mesorhizobium sp. (assembly GCF_024509055.1). Lineage (GTDB taxonomy): Bacteria > Pseudomonadota > Alphaproteobacteria > Rhizobiales > Rhizobiaceae > Mesorhizobium. The sequence continues at coordinate 12,004 of NZ_JANINM010000392.1, forward strand.
GTCGGCGACGACGATTTCGGCCCGGTTTTCGACGCGGCGCTGGAAGCACATCAGGCGGAAATCGACGCCATCGCCGGCAACGGCGAGGCACCCACCATCGAAAACACACTGGCCGCGCTCGAGCTTGGCGGCGAGGCGCTCGACAATGTCTCGTCGATCTTCTGGTGCCGCGCCGGCGCCCATACCAACGACGCCATCCAGGCCATGGAGCGCGACATTTCGCCAAAGATGTCGCGGCATTTCTCCGCGATCTCGATGAACGAGAAGCTGTTTGCCCGCATCGACGACCTCTATCAGCGCCGGGAGAGCCTGAAGCTCGACCCGGAAACGCTCCGCGTGCTCGAAAAGACCTGGAAGGGCTTCGTGCGGTCCGGCGCCAAGCTCGATGTCGAAGGCAAGAAGCGGCTGGCAGCCATCAACGAGCAGCTTTCCTCGCTCGGCACCAAATTCGGCCAGAACGTGCTTGCCGACGAGCGTGATTGGGCGCTGTTCCTCGACGAGGCCGACCTTGCCGGCCTGCCGGAGTTCTTGAAGAGCGCGATGGCGGAAGCCGCCGAGACGCGCGGCCAGAAAGGCCGCTACGCCGTGACTTTGTCGCGCTCGATCTACGAGCCGTTCTCGACCTTCTCCGAACGGCGCGACCTGCGCGAGATTGCCTTCCGCGCCTTCATCATGCGCGGCCAGAATGGCGGCGCCAGCGACAACACCGACGTGGTGCGCGACATGCTGAAGCTGCGCGCCGAGAAGGCCAGGCTGCTGGGCTACGCTTCCTTCGCCGCGCTGAAGCTCGACGACACGATGGCCAAGACGCCGACGGCCGTGCACGATCTGCTCGATCCGGTCTGGGAAAAGGCGCTGGAGAAGGCAGCCGCCGACCAGAAGCAACTGGAGCGGCTGGCGACCGAAGCCGGCAGCAACGAGAAATTCGCCGCCTGGGACTGGCGCTTTTACCAGGAGAAGCTGCGTGCCGAGAAATTCGCCTTCGACGAGGCCGAGCTGAAACCCTATTTGCAGCTCGAGCGCGTCATCGAGGCCTGCTTCGACGTCGCCACGAAACTCTTCGGCATCACCTTCGAGGAAAAGAAAGGCATCACCGCCTGGCATCCGGACGCGCGCGTCTTCGCCGTGAAGAATGCGGACGGCAGCGAGCGCGGCCTGTTCCTGGCCGATTACTTCGCACGGCCGTCGAAGCGCTCCGGCGCCTGGATGAGCGCGCTGAAGTCCGGCTACAAGCTCGGATCCGGTTCGAAGCCGGTGATCTACAACATCATGAACTTCGCCAAACCGCCGGCAGGCGAGGCCGAACTTCTGTCGGTCGATGAGGCCAAGACCCTGTTCCACGAATTCGGCCACGCGCTCCACGGCATGCTGACCGATGTGACCTGGCCGTCGGTCTCCGGCACTTCGGTCAGCCGCGATTTCGTCGAATTGCCCTCGCAGCTCTACGAGCACTGGCTGACCGTGCCGGCGGTGCTGGAAAAGCATGCGCTGCATGTGAAGACCGGCAAGCCGATGCCGAAGGCGCTGCTCGACAAGATGCTGGCCGCCCGCACCTTCGGCGCCGGCTTCGCCACGGTCGAGTTCACGGCATCGGCGCTGATCGACATGGCCTATCATGCAAGGTCGGATGCTCCGCCGGAGCCGCTTCGTTTCGAGGCAGACACTTTGGAAAAGCTGCATATGCCCGACACGATCGCCATGCGCCACCGCACCCCGCATTTCGGTCATGTCTTTGCTGGCGACGGTTATTCAGCCGGCTATTATTCCTACATGTGGTCGGAAGTGCTCGACGCCGACGCCTTCTCGGCCTTCGAGGAAACCGGCGACCCCTTTAACCCGGAGCTGGCCGAACGGCTGCGCAAGAACATCTACGCCGCCGGCGGTTCGAAGGACCCGGAGGAGCTCTATACGGCGTTCCGCGGCAAGATGCCGTCGCCCGACGCAATGATGGTGAAGCGCGGGCTGGTGTAGCACCCTTCCCTTCTCCCCTTGTGGGAGAGGTGGATCGGCGCGCAGCGCCGAGACGGATGAGGGGTGGTCCAGGGAACACCGCCGCCTCACTCCGCAGGACCACCCCTCATCCGTCGCCTTCGGCGACACCTTCTCCCACAAGGGGAGAAGGGGCGTCACGCCTTCCACGGATCCTTCACCCTTGGCCATATCGGCCGGTTGAGCTTCTTGTAATCCGTCACCGCCGGATTGCTCGGATAGGAGCTCGGCGCCGCGACATAGATGATCTCGGCCGCGATCGGCGCGAAGCCGGCGTAGAAATGATTGGTCGACTTGATCAGCAGGATGTCCTTCGACATCGGGTCGATGCCGATATTGGAAAAGATGTCCGGTTCGAAGGTCTGCGTGCGGTTGGTGTTGAGGATGACGTCGACCTCGGTGCCTTCGATGCGCACCACCGCCGCCGGGCCAAGCGTGACCCGGCTCGGCCCGAAACTCTGCCAACCTTCGTTGACCGCCTTCAGCACCGTGACGCGCGCGTCGATCGGCTCGCCGGCCTGCGGGCCTGCCTTGCCGCCGAAGCGCAGGTCGATGACCGCGCCCTCGCCAGCGGCATGGCAGAAGGTCACCGCGATCGGGTCCCAGATCGTCGCCACACCTACGCTGTTGATGCCGCGCGCCAGCAGTTCGCGGAGCACAATGGTGCCATCGCCCGGCACGCCGCCACCCGGATTGTCCCAGATGTCGGCGATCACGGCCGGCTTGTCCTTGCGGTCCGCGCGCACGGCCAGCGCCCGTTCTATGCCGGCCGAGGCGGAAAGCATGGTCATCGCGGTCTTCTCGCGCAACGCGTAGAGCTCGCGCCCCAGCGTCTCGGCGAGTTGATCGCCCTTTTCCTTGTCGTCGTCGGTGATGACCAGGATGCGCGTGCCCATCTCCGGCACGTCCGCGGCCATGAAGCCATGTATGACCGAGACCGACAGCACGCCGTCCTTGCCGTGCAGCGCCTTGATCTTGTCGACGAAGGAGCGCATCGGCTCGCGGCTGGTCGGCAGCACCTGGATCATGCGGCAATCGAAGGTGGAGATGACTGGTTTGATCTCGCCGCGCGCAGCGGCAAGGCCGAGCTCGACGACATGCTCCCCCCGCTCGTAGAAATCGGTGTGCGGGAATTCGAGGAAATAGGCCATGACATCGCAGGCCGCGACGCGCTTCGGCGTCAGATGGCTGTGCGGGTCGAACTCCGAGGCGATCACCACCTTTGGTCCGACGATCGCGCGCACGCGCTCCAGCAGGTCGCCCTCGCAGTCGTCATAGCCCTGTGCCACCATGGCGCCATGCAGGCCAAGGATGACGGCATCGACCGGCAAGGCAGCCTGCAACTGATCGAGAATCTCGTCGCGCAATGCCTCATAGGTCTGTCGCTGCACGAGACCGCCCGGCTCCGCCCAGGTGGCGGTGCCTTCGATCACGATCAATCCTTCTTTCGCGGCGCGCTTGCGCAACGCCACGATCGGCGACGAGCAAAGCGTCGGCGTCTCCGGGTGCTTGCCGGGACCAGCATAGAAGGCCATCTCGAACGAGGCCCGGTCAGTCGGCACAGGCGAGAAGGTGTTGGTTTCCGTCGCCAGCGAGGCGGTGAAGACGCGCATGAACGCTCCGTGAAGTGCTATTTAACGGCCCCGAGCGCCAGTCCGCGGACGAGGTAGCGCTGCAACCAGATGAAGAGGATCGCCACCGGCAGGGTCGCCAGCAGCGTGGCCGCCATGACATGGTGCCATTCGATCGTATAGCGCCCGGCGACCAGCGAGAAAACCTGGATCGGCAGCGTATAGCTTTCCTGGCTACGCAGCATGGTCAGCGCCACGACGAACTCGTTCCAGGCGTTGATGAAGGTGAAGATGGCCGTCACCGCGATCGCCGGCAGGCAGAGCGGCAGGAAGACTTTGCGCAGCGTGAGCCAGCGGCTGGCGCCTTCCATCCAGGCCGCCTCCTCGAGGTCGCGCGGGATGGTGTCGAAATAGCTCTGCAGCATCCACACCGTGAAGGCGATATTGAAGGCCATGTAGATGAAGCCGAGCGCCGTGGTGCTCTCGACGAGGCCCCAGGCGGCCATCAGGCGGAACAGGCCGAGCACCAGCACGATCGGCGAGATCATCTGCGAGATCAAAAGGAACTGACGGAAGGCGCCATAGCCGGCGAAGCGGAAACGCGACATGGCATAGGCCGCCGGCACCGAGATCAGGATGGCGCCAACCGTTGCGAGCGCCGAGACATAGAGCGAGTTGAGAAGCGCCCGGCCGAAGCCCGTCGCCACCCACATGTCGGAAAAGTTGGACCAGCGGAACTCGCTCGGCCACCATGTCGGCGTGAGCACTTCCGGTCGCGGCTTGACGGCTGTGAGGAACATCACCGCGAAGGGGAAGATCGTCACCACGATCAGCGGCAAGAGCAGCAGCCAGGCGATGATCGTGCGCTTGAGCTTTCCGTTCATGCCCGCTGCTCCCGCATGGCAAGGCGCACATAGATCATGGTGAAGACCAGCAGGATCGCGAACATCACCAGCGACACCGCCGAGGCTTCGCCCAGCTTGCCGATGCGGAAGGCGAGCTTGTAGAGATGCGTGACAAGTATATCAGTCGAGTTCGCCGGCCCGCCCTGCGTCATCACCCAGATGATCGGGAAGGAGTTGAAGACGTAGATGGTATTGAGCACGATGGCGATGTTGATGAACGGCTTCAGCAGCGGGAAGGTGATTTCGCGAAACTGCTGGTAGGGCGTGGCGCCTTCAAGCGCCGCCGCCTCGTAGAGATCGTCGGGGATCGACGACAGGCCGCCTAGGAAGATGGTTGTCGTGAACGGCACCGTCACCAATATGCCAATCAGCACCTGCATCGGGAAGGCCGTCTCGGCGCTCGCCAGCCACTGGATGTTCTGGCTGATCAGGCCGAGCTTCATCAACGCCGAGTTCAGCATGCCGCTTTCGCCGTTGAGCGCCCAGCGCCAGACCACGGCCGTCATTGTGAGCGACACCGCCCAAGGCAGCATGATGATGACGCGCGCGAGCCCGCGGCCATAGAAATCCATATTCAGGATCATCGCCACCGGGATCGACAGGAGCAGCGCGCCGCCGACCACCAGCACGGTCCACAGTCCGGTTCGCCAGAGCGCGGCGACGAAGTCGGGGTCCCCAAACAGTTCGGTGAAATTGGCAAAGCCGGTGAAATCGCGCAGCTGACCGAAACGGCTCACGTCATGCGTCGCTATCTGGATCAGGTCCCAGACCGGCCAGAAGATCACCACCGCCGCCAGGAACAGGCTGGGCAGCGTGAGCAGGTAAGGCAGGATACGACTTTGCATCGGCTGGTTGGAACCGTGTTGCGGTTGACAGGGGCGCCGGCCCCAGGAACCACGCCCATTCTGGAATTTGGCTGATTTGCCTGCCCGGCTCAATCGACCTTGGCGGCAAGGAAAGTGTGGCGCGCCCCGACGGGTGGGGCGCGCCACGGGCGCAGGGAGTTACGCCCTATTTCTTCTTCAGCACCGCATCGGCCTTGGCCGCGGCGTCCTTCAGGGCATCTTCAGGCTTGGCGCTGCCGAGATAGATTTTCTGCATGGCATCCGAGGTGATCTGGGCGATCTCCTCCCAGCCCGGGATGACCGGCGCGAAACGCGCGTCGGGCAGAAGCGCGGTGAAGGCGGCAAGATCGGCATTGTGGACGTAATAGTCCATCTTCGCCTCTTCCTTGTTCACCGGCAGGAAGCCTTCGCCCTGCGTGAACTTGGCGCGCTGTTCCTTGGTGAACAGGAAGTCGAGCAGCTTCCAGGCCTCATCCTTGTTCTTGGAGTTCTTGAACATGATGATGGAATCGGTGACGCCATAGGTGCCGCGCGCGCCGGTCGGGCCGGCCGGAATCGCGGCGACGCCATATTTCAAGTTCGGCGCCTCGTCCTTGATCTGGTTGGACAGGAACGGCGCGGTGATCATCATGCCGACCTTGCCCTGCTTGAACAGGTTCTGCACGTCCTCGCGGTTGTTCGAGGTGACGCCCGGCTCGGTCAGGCCCTCGTCGATCATTGACTTGTAGAGCTTGGCGGCTTCGAGCGCGCCGGGCGTGCTCAGGCCGGACGTGCCGTCCTTGTTGAGGATCTCGGTGCCTTGCGACCACATCGCATAATAATAATAGACGTCGGTCTCGATCTCCTTGCCCTGCAGGCCGAAGCCGAAGGCGCCGATCGCCTTGATCTTGCGCGCATCATCCTGCAACTCGGCCCAGGTCGCTGGCGGCTTGGCGATGCCGGCTTTCTCGAACAGCTCCTTGTTGTAGTACATTGCGCGCGCCGAAGCCGCGATCGGCAGGCCGTATGTATGGCCATTCATGATCGAGGGCGACAGGAAGGTGTCGATGAAGCGGTCCTTGAACTCGGGCTTGATGTAGCTGTCGAGCGGCTCGGCGACATCCTGCTGCACGAAGTCGATCAGCCAACGCGTGCCGATGATCGAAAGGTCCGCATTGGTGCCGGCGGTGATGTCGGTGGTGAGCTTCTGCAGGAGCACATCCCACGGCACCACTTCATACTTGATCGTGATGCCCGGATTCGCGGCCTCGAACTCCTTCTTCACCTCTTCGAAATAGGGGCCGGTCTTGGCGCTGTATTCGGCGACGGTGACGCGCACCTCGCCCGCATCGGCCGGCGCCGCCAGCGCCAGCATGCTCATTCCGGCCAACAGGCCGACAGTCCATTTCGCAAGGCTCATCTGATCTCTCCTCCCATTGATGCGCGGTCGCACCTGGGCCCTATGGGCGCAGGTTTATGTGACTTTCCTACATTATCTGGCGTTTCACGCTATGCAAGCGGTTTATGATGTTGCTTAATTACATTTCGTTGGATAGCGTTCCGTCTGCTATCTGACAGGCGGGAGGAGCGCGCATCGTGGTGTCGAAGGCCGATTTCGAAGGCAGGACTGTTGTCGTCACGGGCGCCGGTGGCGGCCTGGGTTCGGCGATTGTGTCGCTCATGGCCGAGCGCGGCGCGCGCATAGTCGGCTGCGACCAGTCGGTCGACGCGCTTGCCAGCCCCCACATCGCCTCGCGCCACGTCTTCAATTTGCTCGACCGTACCTCGATCGAAGCCGCCATCCCCGCCCTCCTCGACAAGGACGGGGTCCCAGACATCCTGATCAACAATGCCGGCTGGACACGCGCCGAGACGTTGAAGGCGCTTACCGCGGACAGGATCGAGCAGGAGCTCGACCTCAACCTCACCGGCGTGATGAACTTCGCCGATCCACTTATCAAGGCGATGGCCGGGCGCGGTTCGGGCAGCGTCGTCTTCATCTCCTCGGTCAACGCCATCGCGCATTTCGGCAACCCGGCCTATGCCGCCGCCAAGGCCGGCATCAACGCTTACGCCAAGTCGATCGCCGTCGAGCTCGGCCGCAGCGGTTTGCGCGCCAACGTCGTCTGCCCGGGCTCAATCCGTACCGCCGCCTGGGATCATCGCCTGGCCAAGGATCCCGAAATCCTCGGCAAGCTCAAGCGGCTCTATCCGCTTGGCCGCATCGTCAACGCATCGGAGGTGGCTGAAGCCGTCGCCTTCCTTGCCTCCGACCGCGCATCGGGCATAACTGGCGCGGTGGTGCCGGTGGACGCCGGGCTGACGGCTGGCTACCTGCCTTTCATCGACGATATCCTGGGAGCGTGACCATGACCGACGTCCAGTTCCGCAACCTGTCGAAGGCCTTCGGCCAGCACAAGATCCTCGAGGACATCAACCTCGACATCAGGAGCGGCGAGTTCGTCGTGCTGGTCGGCCCGTCCGGCTGCGGCAAGTCCACGCTGCTGCGCATGCTGGCGGGCCTGGAGACGATCACGTCCGGCGACCTCGTGATCGGCGGCACGCGCGCCAACGAGTTGCCGCCGCAGAAGCGCAACATCGCCATGGTGTTCCAGTCCTACGCGCTGTTCCCGCATTTGAAGGCTTCGGAGAACATCGGCTTCGGTCCGAAGATACGCGGCGAGACGCGCGCCGCCATCGACGACAAGGTCAAGAAGGCCTCCGGCGTGCTGAACCTCTTCTCCTATCTCGACCGCTATCCGAGGCAATTGTCCGGCGGCCAGCGCCAGCGCGTCGCCATGGGCCGCGCCATCGTGCGCGAGCCTTCCGTCTTCCTCTTCGACGAGCCGCTCTCCAATCTCGACGCGCAGTTGCGCGTGCAGATGCGCACCGAGATCAAGGCGCTGCATCAAAGGCTGAGATCAACCATCGTCTATGTCACCCACGACCAGATCGAGGCCATGACGATGGCCGACCGTATCGTGGTAATGGACCGCGGCCGCATTCAGCAGGTCGGGCAGCCGCTGGAGCTTTACGACAAGCCGGCTAACAAGTTCGTCGCCGGCTTCATCGGCTCGCCTTCGATGAGTTTCGTTTCCGGCGCGCTGAAGAGCGCCGGCGGCAAGTCCTGGTTTGAGACCAAAACGGGCGGCCGCCTGACGCTTGCCGGCAGTGCCGCTCCCGACGGCAATACGATCGAAGCGGGCATCCGCCCCGAGCACTTCGTGGTCGGCGCCGGCGACGATACAATCGCCATCAGTGTCGATGTCGTCGAGCCGACCGGGTCGGAAACCCATGTTTATGGCTCGGTCGGTGGCGATACGGTGCGCGCCGTGTTCCGCGACCGGCTGCAGGTCAAGCCAGGCGACCGGCTGCCCGTCAGCGTCGCCCCCCGCAACATCCATCTCTTCGACAAGGCGACGGGCCTGCCGTTGTGAGGACATGAAGAGCCCCGCCGATATCATCACCCGCCTGCAACTGATGTCGCAGGACGGCACCAAGTCCGATCGGCGGCTGGCGGGCTTGGTCCTTTCCGATCTCGATTTCGCCTCCAAGGCGGCCATCTCCGAGATTGCCGCGCGCGTCGGCGTCAGCGAGCCGACCGTCACCCGCTTCTGCCGCAACCTCGGCTGCGAGGGCCTGCGCGACTTCAAATTCTATCTGGCGCAGGCGATCGCCATCGGTGGCCAGTATCTGTCGCCGGAACCGCTCAGCCGCGATGCGCGCGAGCAGCGCATCGCCTCGGCAATCACCGAAGCGGCGATCGCAGCCATCCAGCGCGCCAGCGAGAACCTCGACATGACGACGCTGATGGATGTCGCCGCCCGCATCGCAAGTTCCAGCAACGTGCTCTGCATCGGCTCCGGCGGCATTTCCTCGATGATGGCGACCGAGATGCAGAACCGGCTGTTCCGGCTGGGCCT
>NZ_JANINM010000393.1 GCF_024509055.1 Mesorhizobium sp.
TTCAGCACCGCGAGATTCCGCCCATGATGCGTCAGTATGAGCTTGTCGAGCGCGTGCAGCGCTACAAGCCTGACGTCAACGAGGCGCTGCTCAACAAGGCTTATGTCTATGCCATGCAGAAGCATGGCCATCAGAAGCGCGCTTCGGGCGATCCCTATTTCTCGCATCCGCTGGAAGTCGCCGCCATCCTCACCGAGATGCATATGGACGAGGCGACCATCGCTGTCGCCCTTTTGCATGACACGATCGAGGACACGACGGCGACCAGGGCCGAGATCGACGAATTGTTCGGTCCCGAGATGGGCAAGCTGGTCGAGGGCCTGACCAAGCTGAAGAAGCTCGACCTGGTCTCCAAGAAGGCCGAGCAGGCGGAAAACCTGCGCAAGCTCCTGCTTGCGATATCCGAGGATATCCGCGTGCTGCTGGTCAAGCTGGCCGACCGCCTGCACAACATGCGCACCCTCGACCACATGCCGGAGGCCAAGCGCCTGCGCATCGCCGAGGAGACGATGGACATCTATGCCCCGCTTGCCGGGCGCATGGGCATGCAGGGCATGCGCGAGGAGCTGGAAGAGATCGCCTTCCGCTACATCAACCCGGAAGCCTATCGCGCGGTTACAGCGCGGCTCGCCGAAATCTTCGAACGCAACAAGGGCGTCTTGCAGGAGATCGAGACGGCGCTGTCCGGTCTGTTCGAAAAACATGCCATCAAGGCCAGCGTGAAGAGCCGGCAGAAGAAGCCGTGGTCGGTGTTCCGCAAGATGGAGGCCAAGGCGCTTTCCTTCGAGCAGCTCTCCGACATCTTCGGCTTCCGTGTCGTCGTCGACACCGTCGAGGACTGCTACAGCGCGCTCGGCGCCATCCATACGACCTGGTCGATGGTGCCCGGCCGCTTCAAGGACTACATCTCGACGCCGAAGCAGAACGACTACCGCTCGATCCACACCACCATCGTTGGCCCGTCCCGCCAGCGCGTCGAGCTGCAGATCCGCACTCGCGAGATGAACAAGATCGCCGAGTATGGCGTCGCCGCGCATTCCATCTACAAGGACACCGGCGGCAAGGCGAATGGCGCGGCCCACACGATCTCGAAGGAGACCAACGCCTATGCCTGGCTGCGGCGCACCATCGAGCAGCTGGCCGAGGGCGACAACCCCGAGGACTTCCTCGAGAACACCAAGCTGGAGCTGTTCCAGGACCAGGTTTTCTGCTTCACGCCGAAGGGCATGCTGATCGCGCTGCCGCGCGGCGCCACCCCCATCGATTTCGCCTATGCGGTTCACACCGATGTCGGCGACACCTGCGTCGGCGCCAAGGTCAACGGACGCATCATGCCGTTGATGACGGAATTGAAGAACGGCGATGAGGTCGAGATCATCCGCTCCAAGGCGCAGGTCCCGCCGGCTGCCTGGGAGTCCGTCGTCGTCACCGGCAAGGCGCGCGCCGCTATCCGCCGCGCCACCAAGAATGCGATCCGCAAGCAGTATTCCGGCCTCGGCGCTCGTATCCTGGAGCGTGCCTTCGAACGCGCCGGCAAGACCTTCGCCAAGGAAAACCTGAAGCCGGTGCTGCACCGGCTGGCGCGCAAGGACATCGAGGACGTGCTGGCCTCGGTCGGGCGCGGCGAGCTGGCATCGACCGACGTGATGAAGGCGGTGTTCCCCGACTACAAGGATGAGCGCGTCACTGTCGCGCCGCCCAAGCAGCGCGAGGAGGGCTGGTCGAAGATCCGCAACGCGGCCGGTATGCTGTTTCAGATGCCGGGCACTCGGGCCGCGCGCAAGGACAAGGATCAGGCTCGCGACGGCGCCGTTCCGATCCGCGGCGTGCGTGGCGACCTGCCGGTGCGTTTCGCGCCGGAGGGCGCCGTGCCCGGCGACCGCATCGTCGGCATTATCCAGCCGGGAACCGGCATCACCATCTATCCCATACAGTCGCCGGCGCTGCAGGCCTTCGACGACCAGCCCGAGCGCTGGATCGACGTGCGCTGGGATATCGACGAGAGCACCAAGGAGCGCTTTCCGGCGCGTGTCTCGGTCACCGCCATCAATGCGCCCGGTTCGCTTGCCGACATCGCCCAGGTCGTCGCCTCCAACGACGCCAACATCCACACGCTGTCGATGGTGCGCACCGCGCCCGATTTCACCGAGATGTTGATAGACCTCGAAGTCTGGGATCTGAAACATCTCAACAGGCTGCTGTCGCAGCTCAAGGACAATTCGAGCGTCAGCGATGCGCGGCGTGTTAACGGCTAAACGACTGGACCGCGACCTTGAAAGGTGAGAACCCGTCTCGGCAAGGTCATGGTCACAACAATAGATAGGGGATGAAATGAACACCGACGAAGTGCTGGGCATTTTCCGCGAGGCCGGCGCAGTTCTCGAAGGTCATTTCATTCTCACATCCGGCCTGCGCAGCCCGGTCTTCCTGCAAAAGGCGCGCGTCTTCATGCATGCCGACAAGACCGAGCGCCTGTGCAAGGCGCTGGCGGAAAAGATCCGCAAGGCGGTGCCGGGCAGGATCGACTATGTCGTCGGCCCGGCGATCGGCGGCCTCATCCCGGCCTACGAGACCTCGCGCCACCTCGGCGTTCCGGCAATCTGGGTCGAAAGGGAAGGGGGCGAGTTCAGGCTCCGGCGCTTCGAGATCGCCGAAGGATCGCGTGTCGTCATCGTTGAGGACATCGTTACCACCGGCCTGTCGATCCGCGAGACCATCGAATGCCTGCGCGAGATCGGCGCCGAAGTGGTGGCCGCCGCCTGCATCATCGACCGCTCGGCCGGCAAGACCGATGTCGGCGTGCCGCTGATCGCGCTCGCCGAATATGAGGTGCCGGCCTATCCTGCCGACCGCCTGCCGCCGGAACTCGCCGCCATCCCGGCCGTTAAGCCTGGAAGCCGCAACATCTGAGGTTTCGCAAGATATGACCGTCGGCGTCGCATCGACCTGGCCTGGCTTGAGGAGTTTCTCCTCAGTTTCGCCAGAATGGCACTATTGTTAAGCCCTGCGGCAGACCATCGCGGGCCGGATTCATTGTTCCGGAGCAGGGCTGTCTCTATATCAAGTCGTTGTTGCCTTTAGGCGCCTCCGCGGCGCAGGATGAGTCATTACGACCGGACCCGAAGTAGCGGGCGGCGAGTTTGGACCGGGAACTGAAGTAGAGTGCTTTTTCGACGCCGGGAGCCTGATGGCCTGCTGGAACGGGTGCGTACATACCTCTGGCCGCGCCGCTCGTTCTCACGCTCCATACAATATATATCCAAACGCATCCTCAGGCTGAAATCCACGCCCCATTCGGTCGCCGCCGGTGTCGCCGCGGGCGTGTTCGCCTCCTTCTTTCCGCTGGGGTTCCATTTTGTCGTTGCTGCGGCTGTCTGCTGGGTCATCGCCGGCAATCTGGTGGCGGCAGCGCTCGGCGCCGTATTCTTCGGCAATCCGCTGACCTTTCCGCTGCTCTGGGGTGCATCCTGGGAAACCGGCAAGCTGATCCTGCACGACCGTCTCCCCAAGCACGGGCCGCCAGAGCATCTCGGTGAAATGATGCACACGCTTTCGTTCGCGAAACTATGGCACCCGGTGCTGGAGCCGATGCTGATCGGCGCCGTGCCGCTCGGCCTGGTCTTCGGCCTCGTCTTCTATGGCATCACGCGCTGGGGCATGACGGTGTTTCGCGAGCAGCGGAAGAAGCGGATGACCGAGCGGGCTGCAAAGAAGGCAAAGCAGGGCGGACGGGAAATTCCCGCGCAATGATCATCGGCATCGGCAGCGACCTGATCGACATAAGACGCATCGAGAAGTCGCTGGAACGGCACGGCCAGCGCTTCGTTCAGCGCATCTATACCGAAATCGAGCAAGCCAAGTCGGAGGGCCGCGCGGCGCGAGCCGCATCCTATGCCAAGCGCTTCGCCGCCAAGGAGGCCTGCGCCAAGGCGCTGGGCACGGGCATGGCGCAAGGCGTGTTCTGGCGCGACATGGGCGTGGTGAACCTTCCGAGCGGTGCGCCGACCATGGCCCTGACTGGCGGCGCCGCCGCCAGGCTGGAGAAGATCCTGCCTAAGGGCCACCGCGCGCTCATCCACCTCACGATCACCGATGATTTCCCGCTCGCTCAAGCCTTTGTGATCATCGAGGCGGTGCCCGTCGAATAAGCGCCACATTAATTCCCTCTGACCACTGCTGGCATGACGTTGCCCAGCGCGCGCCGAGACTCTATACCAACCAACGCACAATCGAGGACGACATGAGCGTGGCTGAAAAATCCGAGAAGAAATCCGGCGGGCTTGGCGAAACCTTCTCCGTCATCATCCAGGCACTGCTGCTCGCGCTCGTCATCCGCACGCTGCTGTTCCAGCCCTTTTCCATTCCGTCCGGCTCGATGCGGCCGACGCTGCTGGAGGGCGATTATCTGTTCGTCACCAAATGGGCTTATGGCTATTCGCGCTATTCGCTGCCCTTCGGCCCGAACATCTTCTCGGGCCGCATCTGGGGCTCGGAGCCGAAGCGCGGCGATGTGGTCGTGTTCAAGTTCCCGCCGGATCCGTCGGTCGACTACATCAAGCGCGTCGTCGGCCTGCCGGGCGACAAGATCCAGATGAAGGACGGTCAGCTCTTCATCAACGGCGTCGGCGTGCCGCGGACCAAGGTCGGCCAGATCGACAATCCCGATATCACCGAGGTCGACCGTCCCGTCGACGTCTATCGCGAGACGCTGCCCAACGGCGTCACTTATGACACGCTCGACCTGACGCCCAATTCGATCGGCGACAACACGCGCGAATTCGACGTGCCGCCCGGCCACTACTTCATGATGGGCGACAACCGCGACAATTCCTCCGACAGCCGCTTCTCGGTCGGTTATGTGCCAGCGGAGAACTTGGTCGGCCGCGCCAATGTCATCTTCTTCTCGATCGCCGGCGGCGCGAGCCCGCTCGAGGTCTGGAAGTGGCCGTCGGAGATGCGCGCCGGGCGCCTCTTCAATTTCGTCCACTAAGGTCATGGCGGCAACCAAGCGTCTGACCGCCGATGCCCTTGCCGAAGCGCTTGTCGAGCGCACCGGCCATGCCTTCGCCGATCGCCAGCGCCTGCAGCGGGCGCTGACCCATGCCAGCGCGCGTTCCAGCCATGCCGGCGTCGACTACGAGCGCTTCGAGTTCCTCGGCGACCGTGTTCTCGGCCTCATCGTGGCCGACATGCTGCTCGCCGCTTTCCCGGATGCCGTCGAGGGTGAGCTCTCGTTGCGTCTCAACGCGCTGGTCAATGCCGAGGCGCTGTCCGAGATCGCCGAGGAGATCGGCCTGCCCGACCTCGTCCGCGCCGGCTCCGACGTGCGCAACCTGGAAGGCCGCAAGCGGACCAACCTGCGCGCCGATGCGCTGGAATCGCTGATTGCCGTGCTCTATCTCGATGGCGGGCTGGAGGTGGCGCGCGCCTTCATACATCGCTACTGGCAGCCGCGCTCGCAGGCGATAGGCGCTGCCCGCCGCGACGCCAAGACCGAATTGCAGGAATGGGCGCACCAGGCGGCGTCCGGCGCCATGCCGGCCTACAGCGTCGACGGCCGGGAGGGGCCTGACCACGATCCGCTGTTCACGGTCAGCGTCAAGGTCGGCGCCTTCGCGCCGGCCATCGGCAGCGGCCGCTCCAAGCGTGAGGCGGAGCAGGCAGCAGCCGCTGCCCTTTTGCTTCGCGAAGGCGTATGGAACGCGGCATGACGGATAATGAGTCTTCCAAAGCCCCCGAAACACGCTCCGGCTTCGTAGCCCTGATCGGCGCCCCTAATGCCGGCAAGTCGACGCTCGTCAACCAGCTTGTCGGCGCCAAGGTGTCGATCGTCACCCACAAGGTGCAGACCACCCGCGCCATCGTGCGCGGCATCGCCACCCATGAGAACGCCCAGATCGTCTTCGTCGACACGCCCGGCATCTTCAAGCCGAAGCGGCGGCTGGATACGGCGATGGTCACGACCGCGTGGGGCGGCGCCAAGGACGCCGATGTCGTGGTGCTGCTGATCGATGCCGAGCGCGGCATCAGAGGCGATGCCGATGCCATCCTCGACCGGTTGAAGGACGTGCGGCAGCCGATGCTGCTGGTCCTCAACAAGGTGGACCGCGTCAAGCCCGAGACGCTTCTTGCGCTGGCCGCGACAGCGAACGAGCGCGTCCCGTTCAAGCGCACCTTCATGGTCTCGGCGCTGACCGGCTCCGGTTGCAGGGACCTGCTCGACTATCTTGCCGAAACGCTGCCCGCCGGTCCCTGGTATTATCCGGAGGACCAGATCTCCGACCTGCCGATGCGCCAGCTAGCGGCAGAGATCACGCGCGAGAAGCTTTATCTCAGGCTGCACCAGGAGCTTCCCTATTCCTCGCATATCGAGACCGAGAAATGGGAGGAGAAGAAGGACGGCTCGGTGCGCATCGAGCAGGTCATCTACGTCGAGCGCGACAGCCAGAAGAAGATCGTGCTCGGCCACAAGGGCGAGACGATCCGCGCCATCGGCCAGGCAGCGCGCACGGAGATCGCCGAGATCCTCGAGCAGAAGGTGCATCTCTTCCTGTTCGTGAAGGTGCGCGAGAACTGGGGCGACGACCCCGAGCGCTACCGCGAGATGGGGCTGGAGTTTCCTAGCTGAGCAGACCTGCCTCGCAGCTTGATTTCGCCGCCCAACGGGTGAAAAGCTCTGTTCATGGAATGGCGCGACGAGGGAATCGTTCTCGGCACCCGCAAGCATGGCGAAACCAGCGCCATTCTCGAGGTGATGACGCGCGCCCATGGCCGCCATCTCGGCCTGGTGCGCGGCGGCCGCTCGCGCAAGCAGCAGCCGGTGCTGCAGCCTGGCAATCGCGTCGATCTCCTGTGGCGGGCGCGGCTCGACGAGCATCTGGGCACCTTCCAGGCCGAGGCGATCGAGATGAATGCGGCGCGGTTGATGGACAGCGCTGTGGCAATCTATGGCCTGCAGACCATGGCCGCGCATCTGCGCCTTCTGCCCGAGCGCGATGCGCATGGCGGTCTCTACGAGGCGCTGGCGGTGATGATCTCCCATCTCGACGACGCCGACGCGGCGGGCGAACTGGTGGCGCGCTTCGAGCTTCTCATTCTCGATGAGCTCGGCTTCGGCCTCGATCTCGGCGAATGCGCGGCGACTGGCACGAAGCAGGACCTAGCCTATGTTTCGCCGAAGTCGGGACGCGCCGTCTCGCGCGACGCCGGAGCGCCCTGGCGCGACAAGATGCTGGCGCTGCCCGCTTTCCTGCAGCGTGGTTCCGGCCTGCGCGCCGACCCCGTGGCGCTCGATGATGCCTTCCGCCTGACAGGCTTTTTCTTCACCCGTCATGTCTATGAGCCGCGCGGCATCGAGCAGCCCGACGCCCGCGCCGGGTTTCTGGCCGCGCTGCGCCGGCACCATGCGGGGCTGAAAGCAATCGGCATCGAAAATAAGGGAGGGGCAGTCCAGTGAGTGAAGTCGAACTTTATCCCGGCCGGGTGTCGCCGCTCGGCCTTGGCACCATCCCGCATGGTGACGTCGCGGTCTATACCGGGCTCGAACTGCTGCAACGCCTTGTGGCCGGCAAATATCCGGCGCCGCCGATTTCCTATCAGCTGGGCTTCAGCCTGACCGAAGTGTCGGAAGGGCGCGTGGTATTCCAGGGTATGCCGAGCGAGCGCTATCTCAATCCGCTGGGCACGGTGCATGGCGGTTGGGCGGCGACCCTGCTCGATTCGGCTCTCGGTTGCGCGGTGCAGACGATGCTCGACAAGGGTGAGGCCTATACCACAGCTGAGTTCAAGGTGAACTTCATGCGTCCGATAACGCCGAAGACCGGCGAAGTGTTCTGCGAGGGCAAGATCATCCACAAGGGCCGCACGCTGGCGGTCTCGGAAGCCTCGCTGAAGGACGCCAGCGGCAAGCTGCTCGCCTTCGGCACCGAAACCTGTTCGATCTTCCCCGTCGGCAATCTGGCGGCGCGTTAGCTGTCAGCCCCGCTGTTCCAGAAAATCGTCCAGGATCGGACGCTGGCCTTTCAGGATCTTGATCTCTGCGTCGGACGGGGAGAACCAGCCGGCCTTGTCCACTTCGGGAAATTCCCTCATGACGCCTGACCTCGGCGGCCATTCCATGCTGAACATGTTGCTTTTGACCGCGTTCTCGTCGAGATCGGCCTCGACGCTCCAGGCGATCACGATCTTGCCGCCCGGTTGCCTGTAGCTGCCGACCGGCCGGAAGTCGCCATCGACGGCAATGCCCAGCTCTTCCTCGGTTTCGCGCCGCGCTGCCGCGAGTTCATCCTCGTTCTCGCCAACGAGCCCTTTCGGGATCGACCACGCGCCTTCATCCTTCTTCGCCCAGAACGGGCCGCCGGGATGGACGAGGAGAAATTCGAAAACACCGGCGGTGCGCCTGTAGATCAAAAGGCCCGCGCTTCGTTGCGGCATCGGTGATCCTCTATCCGTGCGAACGTCCGAGACTAGCACGAGTATTTCGTGGCGGCTGGCAGGTAAATTCATAGTTTGAGCTGTCGCTCTTTCGGCGTGTTGGCGTTGGATAACCCGTCGCGGTTGCTGGCAATCGGCGTGGAAACATGCTCGATCTTTCTGGCCGCCAAGGGCTGATTTCAGTAGCCGTCTCATTGCCGCATTTGTCAGCCATGACTGGGGCTGGTTTTGAGGGGAACCGCCATGTTTTTCAGCCTGATTTCCATTGCCGCGGTCATCGCTCTATTCGTCATCGTTTCGCGGCTGCAAAACCGCATCGCCCTGATCGAGCGTGAGCTCGCCGCGCTGCGCGGCCTTGCCCCTTCGGGCATGGCGGTGCCGGTGGCCAAACCGTCGGGAGAGGCCGTGGACGACAGCAAGCCGCACGCGGCCGCTTCCTCGGCTGTCGCCGACCTTGTCGCGCCGCCGGAAGAGAAGACCGCCCCTGCCGAGGCCCCCGCCGCAAGGCCGGAGGCAGCCGACGCGGAGGTCGTTCCCGGGCCATGGGGCAAAGGAGAGGGGGCTGCGGCCGAACCAGCCGAGCCGGGCGAATCCGCGAAGCCCGCTGCGCCGGCCGAGGTCGCCGCGCCAGCGAAGGCCGCTCGGCAGACCGATGTCGAAACGGCGCTGGGCACGCGTTGGGCGGTTTGGGTCGGCGGCATCGCGCTGGCTCTGGGTGGCCTGTTCCTGATCCGATACACCATCGAGGCCGGTATTTTCGGCCCTGGCGTGCGTCTCACCATGGCCGGCATCCTCGGACTGGCGCTGATTGCCGGCGCCGAGTTCATCCGGCGCACCGGCTTCAATGTGCCGGTGCGGGGGGCCACGGGCGCCTATATCCCGGCGATCCTCACCGCGGCCGGCGCCTTTATATTGTTCGGTACGATCTATGCCGCGCACGCCATATATGGCTTCATCGGCCCGGCACTGGCCTTCACGCTTCTCGGTGCCATCGGTATAGCGGCGATCGCTGTCTCGCTCGTCCATGGCCTGGCGCTCGCCGGCATCGGCCTCGTCGGCGCCATGGTCACGCCGGCGCTCGTCGCCTCGCAGGCGCCCAATCCCTGGGCGCTGTTCGTTTATCTGGCGATCGTGCTTGCCGCCACCGCCGCGATCGCCCGCATCCGCGACTGGAAGATGCTGGTCGCCGCGGCCTTCGCCGGCAGCGGTATCTGGACCATCCTCTACATGACCGACGCGCTGGATATGGACCTCGCGGCGGTGCTGTTCATTAGCCTGGCGACTCTCGCCGTGCTTGCCTTCGTCTGGCTCATGGCTCGCGACGACACCGAACCAGGCTTCGACTGGCCATCGATCGTGCCGGGTTTTTTCGCGGCGCTCACCGCGCTCGGGCTGTTCACCGATCCGGTTTTCGCCAAGGCTGGCGAC
Organism: Mesorhizobium sp.; assembly: GCF_024509055.1. Taxonomy (GTDB): domain Bacteria; phylum Pseudomonadota; class Alphaproteobacteria; order Rhizobiales; family Rhizobiaceae; genus Mesorhizobium. Next base: position 9,862 of record NZ_JANINM010000393.1, read on the forward strand.
GCCTTGCCAGGCGCGGTGTTGTTCGCCGCGCTCGTGGCGGTCGCGCTCTATCGGCCGCGCGCCTTGCCGCTGGTCTTCGCCGCCGGCGTGGCAACGGTGCTGATCTATGTCGGCATCGTTCCGCCGACCACAATCGGCGCCGATGCGCTCGATGTCGGCCTGGGCGCCGAGCCGCTGGTGATCGCCGATGCGCTGACCTTCCGCATCGGCATCGCCCTGGCGCTGGTCTTCATTGGCGCCGGCTTCTGGGCCGCGCGCCGCTTTGCGGCCAGCGCGCCGGTCCGCGCCGCATGCTGGGCGGCATGGGGCGTGATCGCGCCGCTGGTCGTGCTGACCGCGCTCTGGTTCACCTTCGGCGATATCGACCGCGACCTCGGCTATGCGCTGCCCGCGCTGCTCCTGGCGCTGGTGTTTTCCGCCGGCGGCGAGTGGATCGCGCGCGCCGAGGAGCCGCCGCTTCGCGGCGGGTCGGCCGTCTCCTTCGCGCTCGCCGGCGCCGGTTTTGCAGTCCTCCTGATGCTGCATATGGCCTTCGGCTCCGGCTGGACGACGGTGCTGCTCGGCGTCGCCGCCATCCTGCCGGCGCTGGCGACGCGCTGGCGCTCCTACCCCGTGCTGGGCTGGATCGCCGTCGGCGCGGCGGTCGCCGTGCTCGGCCGCGTCGCCTTCGACCCGACCATCGTCGGCGCGGCAGTGCTGTCGCGCACGCTGGTCTTCAACTGGTTGCTGCCTGGCTATGGCGTGCCGGCGCTGGCTTTCGGTTTCGCCGCCTGGCAACTGGCGCGCACCACCAACGGCCGGCCGCGCCTCGCCATGGAGGCGGCGTCGGCGCTGTTCGGCCTGCTTGCCATCGCCATGCTGGTGCGCCACGCCATGCATGGCGGCGTCATCGACACCGGCGCGGTCACGCTTGCCGAGCAGGCGATCTACACGCTGATCGCGCTCGGCGCCGGCGCCATCCTGGTCGCCATCGACCTGCGCTCGCCGAGCTCGGTGCTGCGCTACGGATCGATGGCCGCCGGCGTGGTTTCGGCCGGCCTCATCGCCGTCCAGCATTTCGCGGTGCTGAACCCGCTGTTCACCGACGAGTCGACCGGGACAATCCCCTTCTTCAACCTCTTGTTCCTGGCCTATCTCTTGCCGGCCATCGCCGCCGGCGCGCTGGCGTTCTATGTGCGCGGCAAGCGGCCGAAATGGTATTCGGCGATGCTGGCGCTCGTCGCCGCGCTGCTTGCATTCGCCTATGCGACGCTGTCGGTGCGTCGCCTGTTCAAGGGCGAGTTCATCGCCTGGTGGAGCGGACTCGGCCAGCTCGAGACCTATACCTATTCGGCGCTGTGGCTGGTGATGGGGGTGGCGCTGCTTACCGCCGGCGTCTGGCTGAAATCGCAAGTGCTGCGCATTGCTTCGGCCGTGCTGATCGCCGTCGCCGTGCTGAAGGTCTTCCTCTTCGACATGTCGGAACTGGAAGGCGTGTTGCGCGCGCTGTCCTTCATTGGGCTGGGCGCCGTGCTGATCGGCATCGGCCTGTTCTACCAGCGGCTGCTGACCAGGGCTGCGAAATAAAGGTCGAAAGCACGGCACTTATAGGCGGATGCCGGGAATAAACCCGCATCCGCCTGCGTTAGTCAGGTGCTTGGGTACCGGAGCGGGTGGCCGCTTCGCGCTGGCTGCTTGCGCCGCGCCGCGAAGGCGCGTTCAATCGAAATGGAAGACGACCTCGAAACAAGCGGTCATGGACGACAAGAAGGCAGCGATCCTGAGCGAGATACCGCGTTTGCGCCGTTATGCGCGCTCGCTGCTGCGCAACCGCGATTCCGCCGACGACCTCGTCCAGGACTGCCTGGAGCGGGCGCTAGTGCGGCTCGACAACTGGCAGACTGGAGAAAGCCCCAGGAGGTGGCTGTTTACGATCATGCATCATTTGTTCATCGACCAGATGCGGAAGGTGAACCGGCGCGGCGAGGCGGCGATGCTGCCTCTTGAAGCCGGTGAAGCCCAGTCCGCGCCCGCCAATCAGGTCGAGAGCGTCGCCTCGCGCGAGATCATGGATGCCTTGCAGGCGATCAGCCCCGATCGCCGGGCGGCATTGGTCATGGTCGCCATCGAAGGCTTTTCCTACGCCGAGGCCGCCGACATCCTGGGTGTGCCGGCCGGCACGCTGATGTCGCGCATCGCGCGCGGCCGCGAGGAGCTACGTGGCCTGCTCGACGATTCCGCGCGCCGCCGCTCGATAAGGATCGTCGAGAAATGACCCGGCGCGATTTCTCCGAACGCGATATCCACATGGCCCTCGACGGAGAACTGCCGGGGGAGGAGCGCATGGCCTATGACGCCTGGCTCGACGCCAATCCCGAGATGAAGGCCAAGAGCGCCCGCTACATCGCCGACCGCGCCGCCCTGCGCGCGGCTTTTGCCGGCGTGATGGATGAGCCCGTACCGGCAAAGCTCAGGCAAGCGTTGCTTGGCGAGGCGCCGGCAAAGGCGCCTGCCTGGCGTTCGCGCTGGTGGCTTTCGGCGGCGGCGGCCGCCGTGCTGATGGTCGGTGGGGCTGGCGGCTATTTCGCCGGCATCGATGGCGTCGGGCGCGGTGGTGAAAGCGACGACCGGCTTGCCGAGCAGGCGATCGCCGCGCATGTCATCTACGCCGCCGAGAAGCGCCATGCCGTGGAAGTCCCGGCGAGCGACAAGGAGCATTTGCAGACCTGGCTGTCGAACCGTGTCGGGCTGAAGCTGGTTGCTCCTGACCTTGCGGCCGAGGGTTTCGAACTGGTCGGCGGCAGGCTGCTTCCCGCCGGCGAGCGGGGCAAGGCCGCGATGCTGCTCTACGAGGACGCCAAGGGCGAGCGCATCTCGCTGTTCGTCACCGCCGAATCATCCCAGGCCACCAAGGGCACCTATACGGCGGAAGCCGACGGGCCGGAGGCGGTCTACTGGCTGGACAAGGGCTATGGCTGCGCCGTGGTTGGCTCGTTGCCGCCGGAGCGTCTTTCCGAGGTCGCCAAGAGTGCCTACGGCCAGCTTCTGGCCGGTATTTCGAGCTGACGCCGGCTGCGCTTTTCGTGCAGCCGGCGGCCTTTCCGGACGGGGTTCCTGTTCATAGATTCCGCGCTTCCTTGCCGCCGCGGAACCTGTCACAATTCGGCCCTAATCAAGGAGCGATAGCGCTTGATGAATACCGGCGCTTCGGCCGGTGTTCGCGACGCTTTAAACGGGGCCGTTTCCGCAACCAATCGAGGTTCTCCCAAGCCCGCATGCCTGCCGAGATCCGCAAGGCCCGTGCGTCAGACGTCGATGACCTCGCCGCCATCGAGAAGGCTGTTTTCCCGGGCGATCGCCTGTCCCGGCGATCCTTTCGCCAGTTCATCGAGCGCGAGACCGCCGAGATGCTGGTGGCCGAGAACGACGGCCATGTCGCGGGCTATGCGGTGGTGCTGTTTCGCAAGGGCAGCGGCGTGGCGCGACTCTACTCCATCGCGATCGGTCCCTTTTTCGGCCAGATCGGCATCGGCCGCCAGCTTCTGGCGGCGGCAGAGGAGGCGGCTTACGAGCATCGCCGCATCATGCTGAGGCTTGAGGTGCGCGAGGACAATCATCGCGCCATCCGCATCTACGAGCAGGCGGGCTATCGCAGAATAGGCCGCGAGCCGCACTACTATGAGGATGGCGCCACGGCGCTGCGTTACGAAAAGACGCTGCGTGGCGATGCGCCGAGAAGCACCAGGGTACCGTTCTACCCGCAGACCTGCGAGTTCACCTGCGGCCCGTGCTGCCTGATGATGGCGATGGCCAATTTTGACAATGGCTTCGTGCCCGACCCGGTCATGGAAATCCGCCTGTGGCGCGAGGCCACCACCATCTTCATGATGTCGGGCCCGGGCGGCTGCGAGCCGTTTGGCCTGGCTGTCGCCGGCTATGAAAGCGGGCTTGCGGCCGAAGTCTTTGTCTCCTTCTACGGCGCGCTGTTCCTGCAGTCGGTGAGGAGCGAGGACAAGCGCCGGGTGATGGAGCTTGCCCAGGTCGACTTTCGCCGCCGCGCTGAACTTTACGGCATTCCGGTGAACTACCGTCCGTTCGGTATCGACGACATCCGCTCGGCGCTCGCCGACGGCAAGCTGGTGCTGGTGCTGATCAGCGGCTTCCTGATGTTCGGCAAGAAAGTGCCGCACTGGGTACTGGCGATCGGCGACGACGGCGACCATATCGTCATCCACGATCCCTGGGTCGAGTCCGAGAAGCAGGAAACCGTCCTCGACGCCGCCAACATCCCGGTGCCCTACGGCATCTTCATGAACATGGCTCAGTTCGGCCGCGATGGACTGCGCGCCGCCATCACTCTGGGAAAACGCTGAAACAATGACCTGGGTCATCCTTACCGGCAGACAGAGCGATCTCGACCAGGTGGCGACGCCGCACAAGATCATCACCAACCGCGATTACCTGGCCCATCCCGCGCTGTTCAAGGGACAGCGGCCGAAGGTGATCAACCTGTCGAACAACTATGGCTACCAGAGCCGCGGCTACTATGCCTCGCTGCTCGCCGGATCGCGCGGCCACAAGGTGATCCCGACCGTCGAGACCATGATCGACCTTTCGGAGCGCAAGCTCTACGAGCACGCGCTGCCGGAACTGGAGCTGGCGCTCAACAAGTGCCGCAAGGATCTTGGCGGAACCTTCCCGTCGAAGGTCGCCGTCTTCTTCGGCATCGGGCCTTCGAAGGTGTGGGACCGTTTCGCCAAGCTTCTGTTCGACTGGTTCCGCGCGCCGGCACTGGAAGTCCATATCAAGGATAGCGCCGAATGGGCTTCCATCCGCAAGATCGGCTTCCTGCCGCTCGCGCGCATGACCGACGAGGAGGAAGCCGTCTTCCTGCAGTGCCTGGAGACCTACACCAATCGCGAGTGGCGAGACACCAAGGGCCGCACGCCGGCGCGCTATACGTTCGCGACGCTGGTCGACCCGCATGAGGAACTGCCGCCGTCGCAGATATCCTCGCTTCGCTACTGGGCGAGGATCGCCGAGAAGATGGGCGTCGAAGTCGAGCCGATCACCCGGAAGGACCTCGCCAAGCTCGCCAACTACGACGCGCTGTTCATCCGCGAGACGACGTCGATCTCCAACCACACCTACCGCTTCGCGCGCCGCGCGCAGCAGGAAGGCATGCCGGTCATCGACGATCCGCTGTCGATGATCCGCTGCACCAACAAGGTCTACCTCAACGAGCTGATGGCCTCCAACAAGGTTCCGGTGCCGCCGACGGTGATGATCGCCGGCCCTTCGGATTTCGAGCTTGCCGCGCAGACGCTGGGCTTCCCGCTGGTGCTGAAGATCCCTGATTCCTCCTTCTCGCGCGGCGTCAAGAAATGCGAGAACCTGGCCGAATTGACCAAGCTCGCCACCGAATGGCTGGAGGATTCCGACCTCCTCATCGCTCAGAAATTCATCCCGACCGAGTATGACTGGCGCGTCGGCGTGCTCGGCGGGCAGCCGCTGTTTGCCGTCCACTACCTGATGGCCAAGAAGCACTGGCAGATCGTCAACCACAAGGCCAACGGCAAGCCCGACCAGGGCGGCATCAAGACCTTCACGCTGAAGGATACGCCGCCCCACGTCGTCGAGACGGCGGTCAAGGCGGCGCGCTGTATCGGCGACGGCCTCTACGGCGTCGACCTCAAGGAAACCAAGGATGGCGTCTTCGTCATTGAGGTCAACGACAACCCGAATCTCGACCACGGTTGGGAGGATTCCGGCGAGAAGGATGAGGTCTGGGTGCGGCTGACGCAATGGTTCCTGGAGCGCCTGGAGCGGCCGGGCCGGTAACGCGCTTGATGGGGTAGAAGATGCTGTTCATCGTCACCGAGGATTTTCGCGGCTGCGACCGCAAGGAGATCTATCGCCGTTTCCGCGACCGGGGTCGCCTGAAGCCCGACGAACTGATCGTGCATCACAGCTGGATCGCGGCCGATATGAGCCGCTGCTTCCTGCTGGTCGAGGCTGATGACGTGACCCTGCTGCAGCGCTGGGCAATCGAGTGGAACGACCTGGTCGAATTCGAGATCGTCCCGGTCGCGACCAGCAAGGACATGACCGCGGCGTTGGCCGGGCATCTCTGAAGGACGCCGGGTTTACCGGCTGTCGGATGGCTGGCCGACCAGCGCCGGCGATCTGACCGAACGCACGCATTCCTCGATCAGCCATTGGCGGAACGCGGCCACCACGTCGCGCCGCGCGCCGCGCTCGGGGATGGTGAGGCAATAGGGTTGGCGCAGTTCCAGCGACCGGGAAACCGGCCTGACCAGCCTGCCGTCCTCCAGCGCCCGCGCGCAGTAGACGCCTTGCGCCAGTGCCACGCCCAATCCCGAAATGGCGAGATCGAGCGCCGCGCGCGAAGAGTTGGCGGAAAGGCCGCGCTGGACAGCGCGGCCGGGCTCGAGGCCGGCCGCCTCGAACCAGTTGCGCCAGGATGGGAAGGAGGCGCCGGTCGGTCCCCAGTCAGTGTGGATCAACGGCAGGCCGGCAAGCGGGCCATCGCCTGACTTGACGGCGCTGGCAAGCCGCGGCGCGCAGACCGGATAGACGGCGTCGCGAACGATGTCTTCGGTCGGATGTTCACGGTAGTGCGGACCGTAGGACAGCCTGACGTCGATCAGCTCATGCTCGAACTGCACCGGGTCGTCGTCGCCTCGCAGCGATATGTCGACGGCGCCGTGGCTTGCGACGAAGCCGGCGAGGCGCTCGGAAAGCCAGCCCATGGCCATGGACGGCGGCACAGAGACGACGAGCCGGGGCCGGAATGCGCCTCCCACATCCCGCGCCACGCTGCCGATCTCCTGGAACGCCATGGTGAGCCTGGGCAGCATCTCGACGCCGGCTTCCGACAACACGACGCGCCGGTTGACGCGATGGAAGAGCTTGCGGCCCATCTGCTCCTCGACTGTGCGGACGAGCTGACTGACGGCGGCGGCGGACACCGATAGTTCTTCCGCCGCCGCGGCGAAGCTGCCTGTGCGTGCCGCGGCCTCGAAGGCCTGAAGTCCGCGCAGCGATGGAAGTGCGACCATGAGGGCATCCAATAGATAAGTTAATCTTATCTATTTTACAGAAATCCTCGTTTTCCGAAAGGTTTTTTGTTGGAGTAGTCTCGCCTCATGAACGCCATCGACCACAAAGAAACCGTCGACCATCGCGATGTCATCGCCTCCCTGACGAATGAGGAGCGCGGCCGGCTGACCGGCAAGTCCGACCTGCCGGGCCTGATCCAGTTTACCGCACACTTCGGCGCGATCGTCATCCTCGGCGCGCTGATCGCGGCAAAGGTGCCGTTCTGGCCGCTGCTGATGCTGCCGCAGGGCATCTTGATCGTCTTCCTGTTCACGCTGCTGCATGAGACGCTGCACCGTACGGCATTCAGGACGCAGTGGCTGAACGATGCCGTCGCGCGCCTCTGCAGCCTGGCGCTGGCCTTGCCCGTCGACTGGTTCCGCTACTTCCACTTTGCCCATCACCGCTTCACGCAGGATCCGGAGAACGACCCGGAACTTGCCTTCCCGAAGCCGGAGACCATGCGGCAGTACATCGTCCACGTCTCGGGCCTGCCGGTCTGGCTGGGGCATTTCAAGACGCTCTGCACCAATGCGACCGGCCACTGCCGCGACAGCTACGTGCCGCCGAAGGGCCTGCCCAAGGTGCAGGCCGAGGCGCGGGCGATGATCGCCTTCTATGTCGCCGTGCTGGCGCTGTCCGTCTGGTTCAGGACGACGGCGGTGCTCTATGTCTGGGTGGTGCCGGCACTGCTCGGCCAACCCTTTCTCAGGCTCTACCTGCTCGCCGAGCACGGTCGCTGCCCGTTCGTCGCCAACATGCTTGAAAACACACGAACAACCATCACCAACTGGGTAGTGCGCAAGCTCGCCTGGAACATGCCGTACCATGCCGAGCACCACGCCTATCCCGGGGTTCCGTTCCATCAACTGCCGGAGTTCCACCGGCTGATCGAGCGGCACCTCAAGGTGGTCGAGCCCGGTTATGTCAGCTTCCACGAGAAATACATCGAGTCGCTGCGCTGACTGCGCGCGCCCGTTCAGCCGGATTGGCGCAACAGGGCCTGGGATCGCAACAATCTGCTCATTCCGGATGCCTTGGCCGGGACGCCGATCAGGTAGCCTTGCGCCTCGCCGCAGCCGGCACGGCGCAGCATGTCGAGCTGCGCTTCGGTCTCGACTCCCTCGGCGGTGACGGTGATGCCAAGCTCGGCGCCAAGTCCGATGACGGTGCGCACGATCGCGGCCATGTCTCGCCTGTCGAGGTCATGGATGAAGGAGCGGTCGATCTTGATCTTGTCGACCGGGAAGCGCCGGAGATAACCCAGCGAGGAATAGCCGGTGCCGAAATCGTCGAGCGCGATGCGCACGCCAAGCCCGCGCAACTGGCTGAGCGTCCGCAGCACCGTCTCGCTCTCGTCCATCATCACCGTTTCGGTGATTTCGAGTTCCAGCCGGCTGGCCGGCAGGCCGGAGGATGCGAGCGCCGAGATCACGCTGCGCGCGAAGCCGCCGCTCTTAATCTGCGCCGCGGAGACATTGACCGCCATCCGCACATCGCGCGGCCAGCCCGCCGCAACGCTGCAGGCCTTGCGCAATGCCCAGTCGCCCAGTTGCACGATCAGCCCGGTTTCTTCGGCGACGGTGATGAAATCCTCTGGCGCGACGAGCCCGCGCGATGGCGAACGCCAGCGCAGCAAGGCCTCGGCCCCGACAATCTCGCCCGAGGCGATGTTGAGGATCGGTTGAAAGTCGAGCTCGAATTCGCGCCTCGGCAATGCTGCTTCGAGATCGATTTCAAGCGCCCGGCGTGCCCGCACCATGGCGTCCATGCCAGGCTCGAAGAAGCGGTGGACGTTGCGGCCTTCGCTCTTGCCCCGGTAGAGCGCCATGTCGGCATTCGTGAGCAGCGTGTCGGCGTCCTGTCCGTCGCCAGGGTAGAGCGCGATACCCAGGCTCACGCCGACATGCATCTCGCGGCCCCTGTCGCGATAGGGCTTGCCGATGACCTCGACGATGCGCTTCGCCAACTTCTCGGCATCGGCTTCCGTCTTGATGTCGAACTGGATGATGGCGAACTCGTCGCCGCCGAAACGCGCCACCATATCCCTTTCGCTGCGCAGGCAGCGCCGCAGCCGCCCGGCCACGCATTTCAGCAGCCAGTCTCCGGCCGGGTGCCCGAAGGTATCGTTGACTGCCTTGAAGCGGTCGAGGTCGAGCGAGAAGATGGCCAGCGGCGCGCCTTTTGTCTCTACCAGTGCCTGGTCCAGCCGCTCGCGGAACATCGAGCGGTTGGGCAGGTTGGTGAGCGTGTCGTGATGGGCAAGATGCGCCATGCGTTCTTCTGCGCGGCGTCTTTCGGTGACGTCGTCGAAGGTCACCACCCATCCGCCGCCGCTCATCGGCTGCCGCACGACCAGAAATGTCCTGCCGTCGGAAAGATGGCGGTAGGTCGAATGCATTTTGCCGGCCCGCAGGCAGGCTTCCGTCTTGGTGACTTCGCTGTCGGCGTCGATCTTGGTGTAGATGCCGAGTTCGAGCAGCCGTTTGAGCGCGTCGCGGTGCGTCATACCAAACGGGAAGTCCGCGGCGGTGGCGTTGTAGAGTTCCAGAAAACGCTGATTGCGCACGATCATCTTGCCGTCGGCGTCGTACATCAGCAGGCCTTGCGACATGTTGGCGAGCGCGGCGTCGAAGCGGCGATGCTGCTCCTTCAGCTCTTCCTCGGCGCGGCGCTGGACTGTCACGTCCTCGTAGATCGACACCCAGCCGCCGGAAGCCAGCGGCCGGTGCGAGATGACGATGATGCGTCCGTCGGCCAGCGTCTCCTCGTAGGTTGAGGGCTTCGCGCCGTCGATATAGGGCTTGCGGATGGCGTAGAGCTGCTCGGCACTTTGCGAGGCGATGCCGATATCGACGCTATGCTGCAGGATATCGAAGAAGCGGATGCCGGGCCTCATCACCTTGGCGTCGAGGCGGAAGAGGTCGATATAGTTGCGGTTGCAGATGATCATGCGTTCATCGGCGTCGAACATGCACAGACCATGCGACATGTTCTCTACGGCGGCCGCGAAGCGTTCGTTCTGGGCGCGAAGTTCTTCCGCGATGCGCCTGGCCGGGCCAACACGGGTTGCTCTCCGCTGGGCTGCGGCCGAACCAGCCTTGACATGAGCGACGGGCATGAGCGCGCCTGCGGACCGTGACTGAACACGGTACTGTCACGGTCGCCGGTTAATTTAGCGTTCTTTCAGGTGCTTGGATTCGCGGCAAGAAAATGCCGGCGTTCAGATTCGAGCGCCATGAAGCGCTTCGCAAAGGCTGTTTGCGCCCAGGTCACGGAGCGCGGCGTGAAGTCGAAGCGGTCGGCGGAAAAGCCGCGCGGCCGGCCGAAATACTCCGTCGCCTCCGCCGTGGAAAAGCCGGCAAGCAGCGTCGCCTCGTAATAAGCGGCGATCTGGTCGGCGCGCTTGATATCCTTGCGCAAGGCGGCGCCAAGCTCCAGCGGCAGCGAGAAGCGCAGGTGGATGGCGCGTTGCAGCCTCAGCTCGCAATCCTTGTAGGAGCCGCCCATCACCGACTTGAACGGCGAGATCATGTCGCCGATGACATATTCGGGCGCATCGTGGAGCAGCGCGGCCAACCGCGCCTCGGCGGAAGCGGCGGGCGCCAACTCGCCATACAGCGCCTCGACGAGCAGCGAATGCTGCGCCACCGAGAAGGCGTGCTCGCCGCTGGTCTGTCCGTTCCAGCGGGCAACGCGGGCAAGCCCCTGCGCGATGTCGGAAATCTCGATGTCGAGCGGCGAGGGGTCGAGCAGGTCGAGCCGCCGCCCGGAAAGCATGCGCTGCCAGGCGCGCGGCGGCGCGCCCGCGCGGTCGGCCGCCATCAGGCCCCCTCCGCGGTGGCTGTATCCTGCGGGAAGGTGAATTTCGCCCAGGCAGGGATGGCGAGCGTCACCGGAACCTCGCCGGCCAGGATCTTTTCCCCGGCGTCGGTCGAGGCCTTGACGCGGTCTGTGCGGGCGATTGCGAGACCGGTGCCGCCGCTGACCGAGCCGAGCGTACCGACCGACCGGCCGCCAACGGTGAGCTCTGTGCCGGAAGCGGGCAGGGGACTCTCCGCCGAGGCGATCAGGACGCGGCGCCTGGCCGTGCCGCGGTGCTGCATGCGCGAGACCACTTCCTGTCCAACATAGCAGCCCTTCTTGAAGCCGACGCCGCCGGTCTCGTCGAGCAGCACGTCATGCGGGAAGGCAT
>NZ_JANINM010000394.1 GCF_024509055.1 Mesorhizobium sp.
TTCATTTCCTGTCACCTCTCCTGAGATAGTCGGGGCGCTATAGCAGCGTGCGCCCTGTCAGAGTTGTCGAAAGCCGACATTCCGGACGGAATATCCGTCCAACGGTGCCGTTTCCGTAGTGGCGGCAAATCGGCGCGTCAATATCCCACGGCCCACCCAAATCGGTTCAGTCCTGGCGCGACGCAGCGCCGCGCCCCCATTGCGGCGCGGGCTGCGCCGAGGCGTCGGAAGCTGAGACGGGTTCGACGGTTGAAGGCACCTGCTGGGCCGCGGGAGCCGGGTCGGGTTCGTCGTCGGCGCCGGCAAACAACGGCACGTCGCGGCTGCGCAGCACCAGCACCAGCACGGCGCCCGTGATGATCCCGCCTATATGGCAGGCCCAGGAAACCTGATCCTCGCCGCCCTTGGCGAACATGACGATCTGGAACAGGATCCAGAGCACGAGCGGGATGAAAGCCGGGATGTGAAGGGGAATGCGGGCAAAGGCCAGGATCCAGACCTTAACCCTGGGATAGAGGATCAGATAGGCGGTGACGACACCGGCGATCGCGCCCGAGGCGCCGATCAGCGGAACCTGCGAATCCGGCGCCACCAAACCCTGGAAGAACGCTCCCCCGGCCGCGCAAAGCAGATAGAAGATGAGGTAACGGACGTAGCCGAGCGCGTCCTCGACGTTGTCGCCGAACACCCAAAGGAACAGCATGTTGCCGCCGAGGTGGAGGATGTTGGCATGCAGGAAGGAGTAGGTGAGGTAGCTGAAGCCTGCTGGAATGACGACGAATTCGGGCGACAGCTGAACCTTGTCGTGAACCACGGAAGGGATGAAGCCAAGGCCGAGCACCGCGGCGTTGGTGAAGTTCTCACCGCCGAGCGTGGTCGCCAGATAGACCAGCGCATTCGCCAGGATCAGGCCGATCGTCACATACTGCAGGCGGATGTGGCGCAGCCTGTTGTTGTCGTAAAGCGGGATGAACATCGGGTCCTTCCGCCGCGCGCGATTGTCAGCGGTTCTTGCCGGGAACCCATAGCACGTCGCTATTTCCGTTGTCATTGAGCGCGCGGGCGGCGACAAACAGAAAGTCCGAGACGCGGTTGACGTATTTCAGCGCCTCGCGGTTGACGTGCTCGGCCGGATCCTGCGCCAGCGCCACCATGATGCGCTCGGCGCGCCGCGCCACCGTGCGCGCCAGGTGGAGGGCTGCCGCGGCCGGCGTGCCGCCGTTGAGCACGAAGGATTTCAGCGGCTGAAGATCCTTGTTGAGCAGGTCGATGTCCTTCTCGACCCTGTCCGTCTGCGCGGCGACGATGCGCAAGGGCTCGTATTCCAGGGGCTTGCCGTTATCGGGCACCGCCAGGTCGGCGCCGAGGTCGAAAAGATCGTTCTGGATGCGCGAAAGCATGGCGTCGATCGCGGGATGATCGTTCGCGGTGTGGATACGAGCCATGCCGATGCAGGCGTTGGCTTCGTCCACAGTGCCGTAGGCCTCGACGCGCAGATCCGATTTCAGACGCCGCTCGCCGCTGCCGAGGCCGGTGGTGCCGTCGTCGCCGGTGCGGGTGTAGATCTTGTTGAGCTTGACCACGCCGTCCCCCCTGTTTGACGCCATTCCGAGCGGAAAACCGTTTCACACTTTTCCTGGAATTGCTCCAGGATCGTCACTTTCGGGTAAAATAGACGACCAGCAGAAGCAGCGCCAAAGCCACCGCCTGCAGCAACACGCGTGCCTGCATCAGCTTGTTCGAGGTGACGCCGGAGCCGCCGCGCATCATGTTGATCAGCCCGCGGACCAGCACGATTAGCACGGCGGCCATGGCGAGAATGGCGAGAACCTTGAAGACGATGACCATCCAGCTGGCTCCAGTTCGGGTTACGTCACGCGCGCCCTGCAAGCACGCGGTAGAGCAGGGTCGCCGGCAGGATGCGTTTCAGCACCACGCCGATCTTAGCCGGCACCGTTACCACATAGTGCGGACGCGGGCGCTGTGACAGAAGCGCGTGGCGAAGCGCGGCATGAACCACCTCCGGGCCGGGCTTCAGGCGCGAGACGCTGCCGCCAGCCTCCAGCCGTGCCAGCTGCGCCTGGTAGTCGGCGCGATGGACCGAATTCTCGTGATCGATGTTCTTGAGGAACCAGGCCAGGCCGTTGCTGGCGATCTTTGAGGCCACCGGCCCCGGTTCGATCAGCGAGACATGGATGCCGCTGCCCTCGAGTTCCTGGCGCATGCAGAGCATCAGGCCTTCGAGGGCATGTTTGGATGCCGCGTAGGCGCCGCGAAAGCGAACCGGGGCGAGTCCGAGGATGGACGAGCAATGCACGAGCCGCCCGTGACCCTGGCGCCGCATGACTGGCATGATACGCCGCGTTAGATCGTGCCAGCCGAAGAAATTGGCCTCGAACTGCTCGCGCAGGGCGGCGACCGGCAGGTCCTCGACCGCGCCGGCCTGGGCATAGGCGCCATTGTTGAACAGCGCATCGAGCGTGCCGTCGGTGCGTTCCAGCACGGCCTCTGCCAGGGCCGCGATGGACCGAGGCTCCCGATAGTCGAGATAAAAGGCCTCGATGCCTTCGTTCGCAAGGGCCTCGATGTCCGCCGGCTTGCGCGCCGTGGCGAACACGCGCCAGCCTTCGGCCTTCAGGGCCCGCGCGCAATAGGCGCCTATGCCCGAGGAGGCGCCGGTGACGATAATGGTGCGCAACTCTTTCGAGCCGGGAATCGTTGTCTGACCTGGGGTTGCCATTTGCCGCAATGACTTCCCATATTCGCGGCGTCGACACAATCGAGCGGAGCGCGGGTCCTTGCTCAGGAATATCGTCGCCGTCAAGCGCGTGCTCTACGATGCGATCGGCCATTTCAATACTGATGATGGCTGGGCGATGGCCAGCCATCTGGCGATCACCTCGCTGATGGCGCTGTTTCCGTTCCTGATCTTCGCCACGACGCTGGCGAGCTTCCTCGGCGCGCGCGCCTTCGCCGACACGGCCGTGCACCTGGTCTTCGACACCTGGCCGGACCAGATCGCGAAGCCGATCGCGCGCGAGGTGCAGAATGTGCTCACCGTGCGGCGCACCGACCTTCTGACCTATGGCGTGCTGCTGGCGGCCTATTTCGCCTCGAACGGCATCGAGGCGCTGCGCACCTCGCTCAATCGCGCCTATCGGGTCACCGAGACGCGCGGCATCATCCATCGCAGGGTGCAGAGCATCATCTTCGTATTGATCGCCACGGCCTGTTTCCTGGCTATCAGCGTGCTGCTGGTGTTCGCGCCGCTGCTTGCCAGGCTGGCGGAGGCGCATCTGGAATGGATCAAGCCCTATATGGGCACGATCACGGTATGGCGTTACGTCGTCGCCTCGACGGTCATCGTCATCGGCCTGTTTTCGGTGCATATCTGGCTGCCGGCCGGCAAGCGCCGCTTTGTCTCCATCGTGCCGGGCATCGTCTTCACGCTGATCGCCTGGCTGGTGGGGTCGACCATCTTCGCCACCTATCTCGACCACTTCTCGTCCTATGTGACGACCTATGCCGGCCTGGCCTCGATCATGATCGCGGTGGTCTTCCTCTACATCATCTCGGCGATCTTCATCCTCGGTGGCGAGCTCAACGCCTCGATCAGCCGCTACCTCGAGGCGCGCGCGAGGGTCGGCTGAGGCATGACCCTGGCCGAGAGCCGGTTCCCGTCTTAGGGATTATGCTTTGGCCGGTTGAACCTTTTCCTGCCGGGCGGTCGCCAGTCCGACGCCCAGCGTGGCGATCGCCATGCCGGCGATCTGCAGCAGGTTGAGCTGCTCGCCGAACAAGGCCCAGGCGATGACGGCGGTGACGGCCGGCACCAGGTAGAACAGCGATGCGACCTTGGACATCTCGCCATCGCGGATCATCACCATCAACAGGAATATGGCGCCGACCGACAGCACCAGGACCAGCCATGCCATGGCGAAGATCAGTTCGCCGTTGACGGTGATCGCGCGCGTCTCGAAGGCAAGAGAACCCAGGATCATCAACGCGGACCCGCCGACATATTGCCACATCGTCGCCGCCACCAGGTCGCCGCCGGAGGCAAAGCGCTTCTGCCAGACGGTTCCCGCGCTCATGGCGAGAACGGAGACGATGGAGGCGGTGAGCGTCGCGGCGGTGACGCCGCCGCCCATCGCTCCGAGCTTCGGCCAGAGCACGATGACGACACCGACAAGCCCGACCGCGAGGCCTGCCCAATGGCGAGGCTGGATCGCTTCGCCGAGTAGCCTGCCTGCAAGCACCGCCGTGATCAGCGGCTGCAGGCCGACGATCAGCGCTGACAGGCCGGCCGGCATGCCCCGGTGGATCGCCCAGAACACAGCGCCGAGATAGACGCCGTGCATCAGGACACCCGCGACCACCGCGTGAAGCGCCTCTTCGCGCGTTGCCCTTCGCGATCCGAGCAGCACGGTCAGGCCGGCGAAAAGGATCGCCGCAAGCACGAAGCGGATGGCGAGGAAGGTGAACGGCTCAGCCCACGGCATGGCGTAGCGCGCCCCGATGAAGCCGGTCGCCCACAGGACGACGAAAGTTGCGGGAATGAACCGCTTGACGCTTTGCATTTCGAAGGGAGCCTGGCCGCTATGAAGGGTTTGTGTCGGTAATTGCTCTAATGCCGTTCAATTCGGCAAGCAAAACGAAACGGTTGATCCATAAGCTCATTCGAATTCAACAACGGTGCGAATGGGGGCATGGCGTTAAGGCACGCCGTGAACAGGCATGCTTTTGCATCTCGGCACGACATGGCTGCTGTTCGCGGTGGCAACCGTCGCCGTCTTCGGCTTCTTCTTCGGCACGGCGCTCGACGCCATCATGAAAGAGGACGGTTTCGGCGCGACCGGCAACACGCTGCTCTTCACGCTGGGTTTTTTCGTCGCCGTCATGGTTGCCAACGAGCATGGCATCACCTTCAGGGATCTCAGGCTCGCGGTGGGCTGGGGCCTGAGCGGCGCCTTCATCTTCATCAGCGTGATGGCGCTGATCAAGGCGGGGCTGGCGCGTCTGTAGTCAGAGCCCGACCAGCCGCCTGACGTCCGCTGGCAACATGCCCGCCTCCCTCAGTGCCGCAAGGCCAGTGTCCTTGAGGCTCTTCGACAGCTTCCGGCCGTCAGGTCCGAGGACAAGGCGGTGGTGGAAGTAGCGCGGCGGCGGCAGCCCGAGCAATTCCTGCAGCAGGCGCTGGACGCCCGTGGCCGAATAGAGGTCCTGTCCGCGCACGACGTGGGTCACACCCTGCAGGGAGTCGTCGAGGACGACCGCCAGATGATAGCTGGTCGGGATGTCGCGGCGAGCAACGATCACGTCGCCCCATTCGCGTGGATTGGCCTCGACGATCCGTGTCGCGGCCATGCTCTCGTCGGTGAATTCGGTCCATGACAGCGTGCGCCCGTCGCGGGCCGCTGCCGCCTCGACGTCGAGCCGCCAGGCGAAGGGCGTGTTTTCGGCCATCCGCCGCTTGCGTTCCTTCGTCGACAAGGCCTTGTCCAGGGGAGGATAGAGCGGCACGCCGTCCGGATCGCGCGGCCAGTCGCGACCGCGTTTGTCGGTCTCGGCGATGAAGGCGCGGATCTCGCCCCGGCTCATGAAGGCAGGGTAGACCAGTTCCTCGGTAATCAGCCGGTCGAGCACCGCCTGGTATTCGGAAAAATGCGCTGATTGCCGGCGCACCGGTTCGGGCCAGTCGACCCCCAGCCATTCGAGGTCGCGGAAAATGCCGGCTTCGAATTCCGGCGTGCAGCGCGTGACGTCGATGTCCTCGATGCGCAACAGCAATCGTGCGCCTGCCTGCGTGGCCATCCGCTGGTTCAGCAGCGCCGAATAGGCATGGCCTAGATGCAGTTCGCCGTTGGGACTGGGCGCGAAACGGAATGTCAGGAGCGTCATCTCTCAGGCGGCATTCGGGTTGCCAGGCGCTTTCGCCGGTTGATAGTTAGCCCTTCAATTGCCACTTCGTGAGCATTGTGGAAACAAGCAACGTGCAACGCATCGCCTCGCTCGAAGATATTGCGGCAGGGCTCGACGCGCTCTGCCTGATCGATCCGCGGCTGCAAAAGGTGCGCGGCATGGCCGGCGAGGTGCCGCTCAGGCTCTCGGAACCGGGTTTCAGGAGCCTCGCGTCGATCATCGTCTCGCAGCAGGTGTCGCGCGCAAGCGCCGATGCCATCTTCGGGCGACTGACAAAGCTGGTCGATCCGCTGACGCCGGAAGGCATTCTTTCCGCCGGCGACTACATGTTTCGCGAGGCGGGGCTGTCACGGCCAAAGCAGCGCGGGCTGATCGCCGTTGCCGAGGCGGTGGCCAGCGGGCTCGATCTCGATCACCTCTGCTCGCTCGACGCCGGCGAGGCGATCGCGGCGATGACCGCGGTGCCGGGCATCGGTCCGTGGACGGCCGAGTGCTACCTGCTGTTCGCCGCCGGCCACCCGGATGTCTTCCCGGCGCGCGACGTCGCACTGCAGAGCGCGGTCGGCCATGCGCTGGGCATCGACCCGCGTCCACCGGAGAAAATGCTTATCCGGCTGGCCGAATCATGGAGCCCGTGGCGCGGCATCGCGTCGCGGCTTTTCTGGGCTTATTACCGCGAACTGAAGGGCAGGGACGCCGCACCTCCCGCCGAACTGGTCGAAAAAGCATGAAAATCATGCATTTTTGAGCATTTCGACAAGCGACAATCCGCTTCACATCCCTGTCATGTCGGGCTTACAGTATCCGCGCCGTTCGGCTACGGCGACGCGCATCCATCTGGATGCACCAAGGGCGCCGTAGGACTTTTGAAGTTGCGCATGATCCTCCCCGATTTTCGGGATCGTGCGCTGAACCAAGGAGGCCAAGACGTGACGGTTGCCGTATCTCCGGATGGGCTTCCCGCGCTGGTGCTGAATGCGGACTACCGTCCGCTCAGCTATTACCCCCTGTCGCTCTGGTCGTGGCAGGACGCCATCAAGGCTGTGTTCCTCGACCGGGTCAACATCGTCGCCGAATACGAGCACGCCGTCTCGTCGCCGACCTTCTCGATGAAGCTGCCGAGCGTGGTGAGCCTCAAGGCGTATGTGAAGCCGTCGCGGCATCCTGCCTTCACGCGCTTCAACGTGTTCCTGCGCGACCGTTTCCAGTGCCAGTATTGCGGCACGCCGGAGGATCTGACCTTCGACCACGTCATCCCGCGCCATCGCGGCGGGGCGACGACCTGGGAGAATGTCGTTGCCGCCTGCTCGCCCTGCAACCTGCGCAAAGGCGGCATGATGCCGGCGCAGGCCAAGATGTGGCCGCTGCAGAAGCCCTACCAGCCGACGGTGCACGACCTGCACAACAACGGTCGCCTGTTCCCGCCCAACCATCTGCATGAAAGCTGGATGGATTATCTCTACTGGGATGTCGAACTCGAACCCTGAGATCGTTCGGGAATTCGGGAGGCTGGCCATCTGAAGCAAGTGTCTCCGCTTCCGGTGCTCACGTACTTAAGTACGTTCCGCTCCGGTTCTCGACACTCACTTCATACGACTCATCCTGCCGAATTCCTTGAACGATCTCGCGTCGGCGCTGTTGCGGGCTCAGTCCCGCGACAGCGCGCTGCGGAAGGCGACGGCGGCCAGGATGAGGCTGGCGATGGCGTTCCAGCCGGCAAGCGACAGGCCGAGGATGCGCAGCGCCGCCTTGTCGCAGGACGGCGGCACGAACTTGTCGAGCGCGTCGAGCACGCCCTTGCCGCCGGTGTCGACAGGACCGGCGCCGGCAGTGCAGTCGGCCGGGCCCTGCCACCATGCCCATTCGACGCCTGAATGATAGACGCCGAGATAGAGGCCGTAGAGCATCAAGAGGCCGCCAATCGCCAGCAGCCCGCGCGTCATCCAGGCCGGCGCGCGCAGCATCGAGGCGACCGCCGCCAGCAGCATCAGCGGCGCGCCGATGTAGTAGGGCGTGCGCTGCTCGAGGCAGAGATGGCAGGGGATGTAACCACCTATATACTGGAAGCAGAGCGCGGAGCCGACAGTCGCGGCCATGGCGACGGCAAGGAAAAGCGCGGCGCGGGTCCGCTGGCGCCCGGTGTCGGCATTCATGGTCGCTGTCATCGCTAAGGTCCGCTCGCTTGGATTATCCGTGCGCGTATCTGACGAGGATATAGAGCAAAATCAGGGCAGCGGCGGCCGCCCCGACAATCAATCCCAAACGCCTTTCGATGAACTCCTTGATCGATTCGCCATAGCGGCGCAGCAGCCAGGCAAGCAGCAGGAAGCGGGCGCCGCGCGCGACGATGGCCAGGCCGATGAAGAGCAGGAGATTGACGCCGATGACGCCGGACAGGATCGTCACCACCTTGATCGGCGGCAGATGGGCCGCGCCCGAGGTGACCAGCATCAGAATGATGAAGCCAATGCCTGAGGATGTGCGAAGCTGCTCGAACTCGTCATACTTGCCGTAGAATTCGAGCACCGGCTTGGCGACCGCCTCATATGCATAGTGGCCGATGAACCAGCCGGCGACGCCGCCGAGCACCGAGGCCACGGTGGCAATCAGCGCATAGCGGTAGGCGCGTTCGGGCTTTGACAGCGCCATCGGCAGGAAGAGCACGTCGGCCGGCACCAGGAAGACGGAGCTTTCGACGAAGGCGATGAAAGCCAGCCACCATTCGGCCGATTTCCTTGCCGCCAGAGAGAGCGTCCAGTCATAAAGTCCGCGAAGCATAGGCTCTCCTAATGCATGTCGCCCAAACGGCGCAGCGGTTTTCGGCCACCGGCAGGCATGAGGCAAGGACCCAAAGCGCCGCAGCCAACGCTTTTGGAGCGAGGCCGCGACACGTCGCTTGTCTAGAAAGATTATTCGCGCCGCACAATGGCGGTGCGCTTTACGAAACCGTAAGGACCGCCTGGTCGGGGAAGCATTCGCGATTCGGCAACAGGCCAGTTGACGAAAGGCCGTCCAACCGTATAGTCCGCGCCAATCAGGCCGCCCGGCCTGAGCCCCTATGGCGGAATTGGTAGACGCGCTCGACTCAAAATCGAGTTCCGCAAGGAGTGCTGGTTCGATCCCGGCTAGGGGCACCATCCTTCGCTCTTCGAGCTTCGGATGCCAGGCCATCCAGTATCAATCGAGCTTCGAACGCCAGCCCTGCGCTGGAGATTCATGCCACCCAAAATGCGCGCAAGCGGTTTTGGGGCGGACATGCAGGAAAGCAAGGCTTGGACGAAAACAGACTGGCCGCCGTCGCGAACGAGGGCAGCCAGACAAAGCCTGAGAATTGGAGGGGCGCGGACAGGTGCCTCGACGGCAACCAGGCGGCGCCCCCGCTAGGATCAGAACGAGTGCTTGTAGCCGATCGCGACGTTGATCTTGTCGCCGGCGAGAGCGTCGTACGGAGCTGAAGACGTGTTGATCTTCTTCCAAGAGTAGCCCACGTTGGCATAGACGGCGTTGGTGGAGTCGATGTTGTAGGTCACGCCCGTGGCCACCTTCGGCGTTTCCCAGGTGGTGTTGAAGGCATTGCGCCAACGCAGGTTGAAGGCATTCCAGGTCCACTGCTTCGACAGCTTCAAGTCGCCCGCGAGATACAGGGCGTAGTACGCCACATTCGCATTGGCCTCGGCGTCCTTGACGATGCCGGTGTCGTGCCAGGTGTAGCCGATGCCGACGCTGGGGGTCAGCGTGAAGGCATCGGTCAGCTTGAATTTGTAGCCGAGGCTGCCTTCGAGGTAGTACTGGGACTTTCCGCCACTCTTGAAGGTGGGCTGGATAAAGACACCGCCGACAAAGTTATTGTCGAAATTGTGCGAAACGCTGAGCTTGTAGTAGCTGTCGGCAAGCGTCCCGGAACGGTTGCTGCCATTGTTGATGGCGTAGAATTCAGGGCTGCCCTCGATTCCGATCGTCCAGGTCGGCGAAGAGGGTGGCGGCACTTCGACAACCTGATCGGCTGCAAAGGCCGGTGCCGCCATGGACATGCAAACGCCCAACGGCGCGATAATTTTGCGAACAAACATAGTCTTTCCCCGAGGTAAGATGCGGCGAGATTCAGCCGGGATGCGGCTCGGAACTCGCTAGGCGCGCTATATTACAGTTGTGTGACAATGT
Organism: Mesorhizobium sp.; assembly: GCF_024509055.1. GTDB lineage: Bacteria > Pseudomonadota > Alphaproteobacteria > Rhizobiales > Rhizobiaceae > Mesorhizobium. The sequence goes on from NZ_JANINM010000394.1 coordinate 10,084, forward strand.
GCCATTTGTGCAGACCGCTTTGCCCAAGCGGGTTTGGGCGATGCAATTCGGCCACAGCGCGCATCGCGCCCTCGGCAAAAAAGCCTGACCGAGGAGAGCTTCCTCCTGCCTTAAACAACGGAGGGGACGCTTACGTAGGGGAAGGCCCTCGGCTTCAATTAGCCGGCAAATATTTTATTAGGTAGAGGCGCAGGCGCCTGCCGCGGCTGCAGCTTTTCACCGCCCACGGGCAGGCATACCGGCGCGTCAGCGCATGTTGCCCGTGTGCCCCTGCGAATACCTTCCGGGCTGCGGCCAGACAGTCAGGCCATGCGGCTCCGAGCCCACCTTGATCTTCGTCACCGCGCCCGAGGTGGTGTCGATCATGTAGACTTCGCTGTCGAAGCGGCCGGAAAGCCACAATTGCCTGCCGTCGGCGCTGACATTGCCCATGTCGGGGCTGCCGCCGCCGGGGATCGGCCATTGCGCGACGACCGAGCGGGTCGCGAAGTCGATCACCGTCACGCTGCCCGGTCCTCTCGCCTTGCCTTGCTCCATCTTGTGCGAACCGCGATTGGAGACATAGAGCCGCTTGCCGTCGCGGCTGACGACGAAGCCATGCGTGCCGATGCCGGTGGGAATGAAGCCGATTTCCTTGAACGACTCGCCGTCGACCAGGAACACGCCGTCATTCATCATGTCGGCCACGTAGAAGATCTTGCCGTCCGGCGAGAGGCGGATGTCCTGCGGCATGCCCATCTTCGAAAAGTCGAGATGGCCAAGCACCTGCTGGTTTTTCAGGTCGATCTTGGCCAGCCCGCCGTCGCCATATTCGCAGGTGAAGATCGCGTAGGAATTGTCGGCCGAGAAATCGGCGTGGTTGATGCCCGGGCAGGTCGGTGTGGCAAGGCTCGACTTCAGCGCCATGGTCTGCGGGTCGCGGAAATCGAGCCGCTTCAGGGCTTCGTCGACGATGACTGCGGCGCTGCCGTCAGGCATGAAATACATGTTGTAGGGGTCGTCGACCGCAATCTGCTTGCCGGGCTTGCCGGTCATCGGATCGATCGGCGTCAGGCTGCCATTCGTGCCGGTGCCGTTGTTGGCGACCCAGAGCGTCTTCAGGTCCCAGGCGGGAACGACGTGCTGCGGTTTGCTGCCGACGGAAAAGCGGTCGACCTCCTTCAAGGTGACGGTATCGATCACCGAGACGCTGTTCGACGAGCGGTTCGGCACGTAGACGCGCGACAGCGCGCCCGCCGTCACGGGGCTGAGATGGCTGGCGCTGGTCTGGCTGTAGACATTGGCTTGAGGCGGCGGCGGGTCGCTGCAATCCTCCGGGCAGGAGCCGGCATGCGCCGCGACGGTTGGCAGCACACTGAACAGCGCAAGCGGCACGCAAAGGCGAGTGAGGCGCAGAAAAGTCTCGATCATTTTGGCTGACTTGCGATGAAGGCGCGGATTGCATCCGTCGTCCCGTTGACGATGAGATCCACGCCGAGCTGCCCGAATTCCACGGAAGACCTTGCCGGATCGCCGCCATAAACGCCATCCCCCGCCCCAAGCTTTGGGGGTCCGGCGAGGCGGTCCTTGCGTACCATCGACGGATCGACGGCCATCATCAGCGAGGTGTCGGCCAATCCGGCGTGCGTTCCGATCTCGGCGCTGGTGGCACCGGCGGCCAGCAGCTTGTTCGTGAAGGGCCCTTGCGCAAGCTCGTAATAGTCGAGGTCGGCAAAGACCCGTACCTTCTTCCATTCGGCATTGATCCGGTCCGCCACGTGCCGTTCATTGGCCTGGTAGCCGCCATGGTCGCCGATCAGCACGATGGTCCTGAAGCCAGCTTGCCGCATGCTGCGAGCCGCCGATTCGAGAAGCTGCTCGAAGGTCTTGTCGCCGATGCTGATGGTTCCGGGAAAACGCATGTGGGATGTGGGCGGATCGATATTGCCTTCCGGCACGTAGGAAATGACCGGCGCGACCAGCGCGTTGCCCAGTTTCCCGGCAATCTTTTCGGCCAGGAACTTGACCCGCACATTGTGCTTGCCAAGCGCCATGGCCGGGCCGCTCTGCTCGGTGCCGCCGATCGGGATGATGATCGTGGTCGTTCCCGCCGCGATCAGGTCGCGCAGTTCAGTCCAGGTCTGGTCTTCGAGGAAGACCGATGATGCGCAGGCCGGATTCAAGAACAGCAGCAGGGCGATGCCAGCCAAGATGCGCCTGAGCGTGCGCCTTTCGATTCCGACAACCATGCCCCGATACCCGCTGCCTGCCCTCTAACGACGCTTTAGCAGGCTTCGCATCCGATTGCGAAGGATGCGCGCCATATTGCGGGTCTCGCGGTACAGGTGCAGTTGCGAGGCCGCCTGGCGGGCCAGCCGGTCGGCGTCCGGCGTCAGTCCAACAACCAGCGTGCCCACCGGCTTGCGTTCCGTCCACAGGCGGCTCATCACCGGATGGTCGGGCACCGCGCAGGAATCGCTCATGCCGATATTGGGGTCTTCGAGGTGCTGCTTGGTCACCTCGATCATCAGGAGCGTGCCTGGCGAATAGGTGGCAAGCGTTTCGTCGTAAGCCGTCTTCCAGGTGTAGGCTACGCCGGCCTCGACGAACACGATCAGGCAGGCAATGGTGCGGCCATCGAGGGTCAGCGAATGGATGCGGCACATATCGTGCTCGGCCAGCCGGTGCACGGCTTCGCGAGCGAAGGCGGCGCGGTAGCGGTCGATCGCCATGGCGGTGCGTTCGCGGCCCTTCCAGCCGGCAGCCTCCAGCGTTAGGAAGCTCTCGATGGCGTGGCGGATTTCGTCGGGTCCGCGCGCCACGACATGCTCGAGCTTGCCGACATCGGCGAGACGTCTCTTTAGCCGGCGAAACTCTCTGTAATGATGAGCGCGCAGCGAAGTCTTGAGGTAGTCGTCGCCCTCGGCATCGCTTTCCAGCATCGGGCGCTCGACCTTGCCGGTAGTGACCATCGTCAGGCCGCGGCTGTCAGCAAAGGTGGCCAGCAGGCTCGCCACCGCACCGTCGAGCCGGATGTCGGGCAGCACGAATACCTTGGGCAGCTTGAGATGTGGCCTGGACAACATCGAAAAGAAATCCTCGATTACGCCGACCGGGTCGTCGCGATCGACCAGCGGCGTGCCGAGCGGACCGAACGGGCTCGCCCAGGTGCGCATGACCGGGACGCCGAGCGGCATTCCCGGCCGTTCGACCGAGAAGGGCACCAGAAGCCGCAGCCGGCTGCGGAACTCGCCGCCGTCGCGGATCACCGCCAGCCGCACCTCGCGGTCCTCGAGCCTCGGCATGGCGGGGGCCAGGAAACGCGGGTTGAAGAAGACGTTAGGCTCGATCGTGCGGGCGCAGAGATAGTCGAGCTCCTCGACGAGGTCGAAGCCGGCCGAGGCCGGGTAAATGGCAAGCTTCCGTTCCGGCCGGTTGTTGGCGAAAATCTCGATATGGGCGAGGTCGGCCTCCCGGGCGAGGCCGGCAAGGCCGGACACCATGGCGCCGGCGGGGCCGCCGCTGGTTTCCTCGAGCAATGGAACAGCGGCCATCAGGCGTCTCCCTTCCTGGCGGGCATGAAGATCACCATGACGATGCCGAGCTTGCGCCACACCGTGAAGGAGAGCGCGCTGGCTTCAAAGACCATGGCGAGGCTGGTGGCGATCGCGGCGCCCCATAGGCCGAAATGCGGGATCAGGATCACGTTGAGGCCGATGTTCAGGGCCAACGTCATGGCATAGACGGCGGCGCAGATGTTCTGGTTGCCGCTCATGGTGAGCAGGCTTTCACAGGGGCCGACGGCGGCACGGGCGACGACGCCGAGCACAAGCAGGAAAAGCAGCGGATAGCCGGCGGTGAATTCGGGGCCGAACAGCACCAGCATCGGCTCGCCGAGCGCCAGCACCAGCAAAGCCATCAGCAGCGAAGGCCAGAAGGTCCAGGAGACCGTCTCGCGGGCAAAGGCGGCAAGCCGATGCGGCTCGCCATGTGTGAATTGCGCATAGCGCTGGGCGACACCCGCCTTGACCGCGAAATAGACGAAGTGAACCAGGGCCAGCGTCTTCACCGTGGCGAAATAGACGGCGACGTCATTGGGATCGAGATAGGCGCCGACCATCAGCACGTCGGCATTGGTGAGCAGGAAAAAGAAGCTTTCGACCAGGAAGATCGGCAGCGAAACGAGGAACCACTGGCCGAAATGAACCGTGATCGGTCCTGCCGGGATTTTCTTGTCCATGCGCGAAGTGACGGCGACGAGCTGGCCAAGCGTGGTGACATAGGTGGCGGCGATCGAGGCGAAGATCGCGGTCTTGGCGTCGGGCGCGTAGTTCATGGCGAGCGTCAGCGCCATGAAGGCCAGGATCAGCACCGGCCGCACCAGATAGGTGGGCGAGAGCGCCAGCAGCGCCCAGGAGTTCGCGCGCGCCAGCCCCTGCTGCAGATCGCCGAGCGCAATCATCGGCAGGCAGATCACGCCAAGGATGAAGGGGATGACGTAATAGTTCTCGATCCAGTCCGAGGCCAGCCAGACGCCAAGCGCGCCAAGGCCCGCGATAATCGTCGAGGCGACGAGCACGAAGAGACGGCTCGTCAGCACGATGCCGCGCAGCTCGGCCAGCATGCCGCGCTCGCGATATTCGGGGATGAAGCGGATGACAGAGGTGTGGAAACCGAGGCAGGCGAGGTTGCCGATGATGACCATCGTCACCCAGACCAGCACGGAGATGCCGTATTCGAACGAGCCCATCCAGCGCGCCATAAGCACCTGGCTGATGAAGGCAATGACGGCGCTGACGATGCGGATTGAGAACGCGATCAGCGACATGCGGCCGGCTTCGCCGCGCTCGTCGGCGGTGAAAAGCGCGGCGTCGATGCGGCCAAGCAGCGGCCGCATGCGCAGCGCCAATCGCTGCGGCAGGAACCGCCCGGCTGTCGTCGCCGCGGAAAAGCGCACTCGGAACTCCCCGTTTTTCCGCCTCTTTCCAGCGTTCCGGTCTATCCGAAACACCTTAAGAAAGGGTGGGTGGGAGCTTCCTTCTCCCCGCCGCCATGCGGGGAGAAGGAGAGGCGCTTTTACATCCCCTTCATCGCGTCGCAGGACACGTTCGGGTTCATATCGGCAAAGGTGCCGGTGGGGTTGTGTTTCCAGGCCCAGACGTGCAGTTCGTAGAAAGCCCCGAGGCCGTAGCGGTTGGGCGCGCTGTCGAAGTTGAAGAGATGTCCTTCGAGCGAGGCCGGGCCTTTCGAGGTGATGTATTCGACGGCAACCAGCTTCAGCGTACCGTCGGCCATCGGCTCGTACATGACCGCCTGCGGCTTGGCGATGTCGACGGTGTCGTTCTTCAGATAGCCGGCGTTGACGTAGTGTATGCCCATGGCGCCGCCGGTGATGCCGCTTGCGCAGGGGATCGGCGTATAGCCTTCGGCTTTCGCCACCGCGACATCCTCGAAGCGGCTGTCGACAGCCCGCACCTTTTCGGCGAGCGGATTGCTTTCCTCGGCCCACACTGCGCCTGAGGTCATGACGATGAGCGCCGAGGCGCCGGTGAGGCATCTGGCCAGGCTGTGAGTGATCATTTCTCTCTCCAATTCAATTCGTTAGGGCGCGCAAGCAGGGCCGGCTGTTGAAAAACCAGTGCCTTGAACCGCCTCGACGCCCTTGTCCAACGGATGAAATCGTTCGGCCCCATGTCGATGGATCGGGGATGAAGTCACCAATATTCCCAGTAATTGCGCGGCATCTCCCGATCATGCAGGCCTATGTCGCGCCTCAGATAGCTGTCCTGCGGCGGCAAAAGGCGCCGGCTAAACAGCGGCGCAGACAGTGCCGATATGATCCGTCGCATGAGGCCACGCCGTCGCAAAAGAGCATCCGCCGGGGCGGGTACTCTCTTGCCATCCGGCACGACATCGGGTCCGCCATCGGCCGCGACGATCCGGGGTGCATCGCGCTGCCGCCCGCCGGCCGGATCAGCGGTAAAAGTAAGGGTCGAGCACCCTCACCTCCGTGATCTTGTCGACGGGAAGCGCGTTCTTCTGCGCGGTGCTGCGGATCGCTTCGGGAGAGGGAGCGTCGTAGATGCAGAAGGTCTGTTTCTTGTCGGGCGTCACGAAAGACTGCACCCAGGTGACGCCTTTCTCGGCGTTGCGCATGATGACGCCGCCGAGCGCGTCGGCGCCGGCATCGTTCATCGGCACATTGAGCCGGTCAGGGAATGAGCGTTCAACCAGATAGCGAGGCATGGTCGTTTTCCTTTCCGCGATTGAATGGCGCTCGAGAAGAGCGCGGTTGAAAGGGATCACGCCCGAAGGCGCCGCACATCGGAACCTTTCCCCATATTTCACGGGACGATTCCCCATGTTGGCGGCGTTTCGCTTCCAAAGGCGGCACCGCGGTGTGTGGAAGGTCACATCGAGGTGATCGCGCCGCAACTATTGTGGTCGCAACCCGCCATGGTTGAAATTCCCGCTTCGCGAGAAGGTGACGATGCTTCTGGAACGGCAGGCGCAGCTGCGGCAACTGGAGGCCTTGCTGGCTGATGCCGTGCGTGGTCATGGCCGTGTCGCAGCGTTGCTGGGCGAGGCCGGGGCCGGCAAGACGGCGTTGGCCGTGGCCTTTGCCGAGCGCGCCGGACAGGAGGCGAGGCTGCTGCGAAGCGCCTGCGAGGACCTGTCGATCCCCGATCCGCTGGGTCCACTCTACGATCTCGCGCGCGAGGCGCAGTGGGAATTGCCCCGCGCCATCGATGCCCGCCAGGGACAGCGGCTGCCGCTGTTTTCCGACGCGCTCGATGTTTTCGAGGCGAAAGGCCCAGGCCTTCTGATCATCGAGGATCTGCACTGGGCGGACGATGCGACGCTCGATTTCGTCCGTTTCCTCGGCCGGCGTATTGCAACGACCCATATCCTGCTTCTGGTCACGGCACGCACCGACCGCAGCGAAGGCCAGATGCGCGTGCGCCGGGCGCTCGGCGAGATCCCGGCCGGCAATGTGCAGCGTATCGAGGTGCCGCTGCTCAGCGAGAAGGCGGTGCTTGCGCTCGCCGAATCGGCCGATCGCGACGGCGGCGCCATCTACCGGGCAACCGCCGGCAATGCATTCTTCGTAACTGAGCTGCTTGCCGCCGAAAGCGACACCGCCCTGCCGGCCAGCGTGCGCGACGCGGTTCTGGCAAGGGCTGAAAGGCTGTCGACCGGGGCGCGCTCGATGCTCGACGCCGTCTCGGTGTTTCCCCGCCGTGCCGATGCCTGGGCGCTCTCCGGCCTTTGCGGTGTCGCCAGCGCCGGCCAACTGGCCGAATGCGTCTCGCACGGCCTGCTGGAGGATCTCGGCGACGGCTATGCCTTCCGGCACGAGATCGCCCGCCGGGCCATCGAGATGACGTTGACGCCGAGCCTGCGGCGCGCGTTCAACCAGCGTGCCCTGACCGCCCTGCAGGAAAATCCCGGCGTCGCCACGGCGAGGCTGGTGCATCACGCGGTGGAGGCGCAGGACCTGGAGGCCGTGCGGGAGCTTGCGCCGAATGCCGCGCGCGAGGCCTCGCGTGTCGGTGCGCATCGCGATGCGGCCGGCTACTATGAAGTTGCCCTGCGGTATTCAGGCGAGTTGCCGATGGAAAACCGGGCGGCGCTTTATGAGGGCCATGCCTTCGAGTGCCATCTTATCGGGCGTGTCGACGCGGCAATAGGGGCGCAGAGCCAGGCGCGCCTGCTACGGCAAGCGTTGGGCGACAGGTTGAAGGAAGGCGACAGCCTCAGATGCCTGTCCCGCTTTGCCTATCTCGTCGGCGACCGCGAGGCGGCGGACCGGTTCGGAGCGCAGGCGGTGGACCTCCTGGAAACGGCGCCGGACGGTCCTGAGCTTGCCATGGCCTATTCGAACCTCTCGCAACTGGCGATGCTCGCCGAACGGCTGGACGACGCGCTTTCGCTGGGCGGCAGGGCGATCGAGCTGGCCGAACGGCTGAACCGGCCGGACATCATCTGCCACGCGCTGAACAACATCGGTTCGGTCGGGCAATGGTTGGATATTGCCAAGGGCCGCCTCCAGCTCGCGCGGAGCCTGGAGATCGCGCTCGAGCACAATTTCCAGGAGCATGCGGCGCGCGCCTTCACCAACAGCGCCTGTCTCGGCATCAATCAGCTCAATCATGTCGAGGCGCAGTCCTTCCTCGATCGAGGCATAGCCTATTGCGTCGAGAACGACCTGGCGACCTGGCGCGATTACATGCGGGGCGCGAAGGCCCAACTGCTGGTGCGGAGCGGCCTCTGGGACGATGCGGCCGCCGAGGCGCATGAGGTCATCGACAATGATGCGACGACGGCGCTGGTGCGTTTCCCGTCGCTCGTCGCGCTGGCGAGGCTGCGCATCCGGCGCGGCGATCCGGCGGCTGAGCCAGTCCTGGAGGAGATGAAGCGGTTCCTCGGCAAGGGCATGGAGTTGCAGCGACTGATGCCGTTTGCAGCGGTGATGGCGGAGCGTGCGTGGCTTGGGCTGGGCGACCGCGACGAGGTCCTCCGGCTCATCGCGCTCGCCGAAAGCCTTTCGCCGACGCGAGCGGTGTTTGGCGAGCTGGTTGCCTGGCGGTCGTTGCTGATGCCGGGCAGCGAACCCGGCGACACCTCCAAAATGGCCGCACCCTATCGGATGCAGCTTGACGGCGACTGGCGCGGCGCGGCCGCGGCGTGGGACGAGATGGGGGCGCCTTTCGACCGGGCGCTGGCCCTGGTGCATGGCGACGAGGCGGCGCTTCGCGAGGCGCTGGATATATTCGAAGGACTCGGCGCAAGGCCGGTGGCGCAGCATGTGCGCGGCCTGATGCGGCAGAACGGCGTCAACCGCATCGCCAGAGGCCCGCGTCAGGCGACGCGCGCCAACCGAGCCGGCCTGACGCGTCGCCAGATGGAGGTGCTGCAACTGATCGAGCGCGGCTTCTCCAACAAGCGCATAGCAGCGCATCTGACCATCTCGCCCAAGACCGTCGATCACCATGTGTCGGCGGTGCTGGAGAAGCTTGAGGCGGTCTCGCGCGGCGAGGCGACGGCCGCCGCGCGCGCTTCAGGGTTGCTGTGAGGTCTTCGGCATGAGGCCATCTTCTCACTTGGATAGGGAGAAGGAGCGCGTCAGGCGAACGCGCCGTGGCAGTGCTTGTACTTCTTGCCGGAGCCGCAGGGGCAGGTTTCGTTGCGGCCGACCTTGCCCCATGTGGCGGGATTCTTCGGATCGCGATCTTCCGGCGCGACGACGGCGCTCGATTCCTGGCGCACCAGAAGCGCGGTCTCGCCGCCCTGGAAATCGTCCTCGCCGGTGCTGCCGTCGATGTGGCTGCCGAACATCTCAGGCGCTTCCGGCGGCGGCGCATCCGCGGCCTGGCGGACCAGCTCGACGCGCATCAACTGCGCGGTGACGGCCTGTTCCAGGTTGCCGAGCATGGCCTGGAAGAGTTCGAAAGCCTCGCCCTTGTATTCCTGCAGCGGATCGCGCTGGGCGTAGCCGCGGAAGCCGACGACCGAGCGAAGGTGGTCGAGGTTGACGATGTGCTCGCGCCACAGATGATCAAGCGTCTGCAACACCACGGAGCGCTCGACATAGGTCATCACGTCCGGACCGAAGCGATCGGCGCGTTCCTTGGCGGCGGCGTCGGCAGCGGCCGTGATGCGCTCGCGGATATCGTCCTCGGCGATGCCTTCTTCCTTGACCCATTCCTCGACCGGCAGGTCGAGGTTGAGGTACTGCGCCACTTCCTCCTTGAGGCCAGCGACGTTCCATTGCTCGGCATAGGCGTTCTCGGGGATGTTCTTGGCGACGATCTCCTCGATGACGCCCTGGCGCATCTCCGCGACCGTCTCCGAGAGGCCTTCGCCGTCCATCAGCTCGATGCGCCGCTGGAACACCGCCTTGCGCTGGTCGTTGGAGACGTCGTCATATTTGAGCAGGTTCTTGCGGATGTCGAAGTTGCGCGCCTCGACCTTCTTCTGCGCCTTCTCCAGGGCCTTGTTGATCCAGGGATGGATGATCGCCTCGTCTTCCTTGAGGCCGAGCTTCTGCAGCATGCCGTCCATACGCTCGGAGCCGAAGATGCGCATCAGGTCGTCCTGGAGGGACAGGAAGAATTTCGAGCGGCCGGGATCGCCCTGGCGGCCGGAACGGCCGCGCAGCTGGTTGTCGATGCGCCGCGATTCATGGCGTTCGGTGGCGAGGACATAGAGGCCGCCGGCGGCGAGCGCCTTTTCCTTCAGGCGCTCGATATCATCGTGGATCTCCTTTTCCCGCGCCTCGCGCTCGGGCCCCGCGGGCATGTCGCCCAGTTCCTCGGCGATGCGCATCTCGGCATTGCCGCCGAGCTTGATGTCGGTGCCGCGGCCCGCCATGTTGGTGGCAATCGTGATGGCGCCCGGCTTGCCGGCCTGGGCGACGATAGCCGCTTCGCGCTCGTGGTGACGGGCGTTGAGAACTTCGAAGTTCTTGAAGCCGTCCTTGCGCAGGCGCTCGGCAAGCTGCTCGGACTTCTCGATCGATGTGGTGCCGACCAGCGTGGGCTGACCCTTTGCGCTGGCTTCGCGGATTTCCTTGACGATCGCCTTGTACTTCTCTTCGACCGTCCGGTAGACCTCGTCGTCCTCGTCCTTGCGGATGACCGGCAGGTTGGTCGGGATCTCGGTGACTTCGAGATTGTAGATGTTGCCGAATTCCTCGGCCTCGGTCAGCGCCGTGCCGGTCATGCCGGACAGCTTCTTGTAGAGGCGGAAGTAGTTCTGGAAGGTGACGGAGGCCAGCGTCTGGTTCTCCGGCTGGATCTGCACATGCTCCTTGGCTTCGAGCGCCTGGTGCAGCCCTTCCGAATAGCGGCGCCCGGGCATCATGCGGCCGGTGAACTCGTCGATGATGACGATCTCGCCGTTGCGCACGATGTAGTCCC
>NZ_JANINM010000395.1 GCF_024509055.1 Mesorhizobium sp.
CGACCTGGACGCTGATCCAGAAGATCATCGGCTATTTCAACATCATCTGGGACGATGCCGAGGATCTTGCGCGCCTCGCCGAGACCTCGCACCCCAGGGTCAGGATCGACACGTCAGGCCTGTCGCCGGCGGCGACAGAGCTGGCCAATCTGTTGGCCGAGAGCATCGAAAAGCTCGACGAAGCGGAGTTGCGCCGCCTCAGCGCGTCGATCCGAGCCGCGTTGCGCGCGTAGGGCGAGAGCCTACTGCACCGCTCCGACCAGCACCTGCTGACCGTCACGGATCGAAACCCAGCGGCCGGTGTTGTCGATCGCCTGTCGCTTGAGGTAGCGGTAGCCGGTGGCGTCCCAGGCTTTGACCTTGTCGGTCAGATTGTCGAGGATGTAGTCGCCCTTGTCGGTGCGCACGGTCAGCACGGCATGGCCCTCGCCGTCCGGCTTGCGCACCACCGTGATCAGCAGGTCGGCGAGCGAAATGCCCATGCGGGAAAGCTGGCGCCGCTTCTCCAGCACATAATCCTCGCAATCGCCGTAACCGTCATCCGGATAGGCCCAGACCTCGTCCTTGCCGTAATGGTCGAGATCGCTCATCGGCTTGACGGCGGCGTTGACCTCGGCGCTCACGGTGGTGATCTTTCGCCAAAACGCGTCGGTCATCCTGGCGGGCTCAAGATCCGTCGGGTGGATCGAGCATTCGTCGGCATGGAGCTTGCAGAAGTCGTAGTGCCCGATCGGTTGCGAGGTCAGGCCACCCGTGGCCATGGCGCCGGCCGCCCAGGCAGGCACTGCCCAGTGAGCCGAAATCGCCAGCCCCACGGCCGCGCATAAGCGCAACACCCGCGCCATCGGTGAGGAAGTCATTGTCCCCGCTCGCCCTGTTTATTAACGAAACGTTAAAGGCGATTTACACTTCGTGTCAATTAGGGACAACAACCCCGTTGCCGGCATGGTTACCGGCGCGGCTCCGACAGCGTCTATTGTGCAACAGGGCGGTCCGGCGGCCGCGAAAAAGCCGCTGGATCGAACCGCTTTTCGCTCAGCCCTTGGCGGCGGAGCGGACCAGCCTCGGCTTCGCGGCAACACGGTTCTGCCGGCCATAGCTGGTGACGAAGTCGACGATGCGGGGCACGATCTCCGAGCGGAAGCGCGAGCCGTTGAAGACGCCATAGTGGCCGACCGCCGGCTGCATGTAGTGCGCATGCCTGTCGGCCGGGATGTTCACGCAAAGGTCGTGCGCGGCCTGGGTCTGGCCGAGGCCGGAAATGTCGTCGTTCTCGCCTTCGACAGTGAACAGCGCGACGTTGCGGATCGCCGACGGATCGACGGCTTCGCCGCGATGCTTCATCTCGCCTTTCGGCAGGGCGTGGCGCACGAATACGGTATCGACGGTCTGCAGGTAGAACTCCGCCGTCAGGTCCATCACTGCCAGATATTCGTCATAGAAGTCGCGGTGCTTCTCGGCGCTGTCGCCGTCATGCTTCACAAGGTGCATGAAGAAGTCCTTGTGCGCGATGATGTGGCGGTCGAGGTTCATGCTCATGAAGCCCGAGAGCTGCAGGAAGCCGGGATAGACCTCCCGGCCGAAGCCGGGCACCGGCCAGGGCGCCCGCATGACGACATTGTCGCGGAACCAGGCGATGCCCTTCTCCTCGGCCAGCAGGTTGACTGCGGTCGGGTTGCTGCGGGTGTCGATCGGGCCGCCCATCAGCGTCATCGTCGACGGCACGAAGGGATCGCCGCGCTTTTCCATCAGCGCCACCGCGGCCAGCACCGGGACGGAGGGCTGGCAGACCGCCATGACATGGGTATCCGGGCCCAAGGCATGGAACATCTCGATGACGTATTCGATGTAGTCGTCGAGGTCGAAGCTGCCCTTCGACAACGGCACCATGCGGGCGTCGACCCAGTCGGTGATGTGCACATCGGCATAAGGCAGCATCGCCTCGACCGTGCCGCGCAGCAGCGTCGCGTAGTGGCCCGACATCGGCGCCACGATCAGCAGCTTCGGATCGGGCTTGCGGCCGGCGGGCAGGGCGCGCTCGAAGCGCAGGAGATTGCAGAATGGCTTCGACCAGACCGTCTTTTCGGTCACGTCGACCGTCTTCCAGTCGACCACGGTCTTCGCCAGCCCGAACTGCGGCTTGCTGTAGCGGCGCGTGGTGCGTTCGAAGAGCTCGGCGGTAGCCGCTATCGAGCGGCCGAGGGGCGTGTGCGAAACCGGATTGAGCGGGTTCGAGTAGAAGAACCGCACCGCGTCGGCATAGAGGCGAGCCGGCTGCAGCGCCGCATGGTTCAATTCGTAGAGCTGGTAGAACATCGAAAACCCCGCTGCATGCTCGCGACCGAAGGGACGACGAGCAGCGCCGAGCCTTGAATGTCTCGCGGCGAGGTTAACAAGATATTGTTGCGATGCAATACGTCACGTGGCGTGACCAATGCGTCTTTGGTCCAAAGTGTTGTAAATCAGCCTTTGGACGGTCGAGCCGGCTCAGTGTGCGGCGCCGAAGTGTGAAACTAATGTGTCCGGCCCTCTTGCCGGACGCCAGACCATGATCTCCGAACCAGATTCCGGCCTCAGGGAGATCATGGCCCGGCATTGATTTGTCAGACGCGCGCCATGCAGATGGCGGTCTGGCCCGAACCGACGAATCCCAGCTGGTTGGCCGCGCCGCGGGAAAGGTCGAGCACGCGGCCCCGGACGAACGGCCCGCGATCGTTGATGCGCACGATGACGCTGCGGCCATTGTTCTTGTTGGTGACTTTGAGCTTGGTGCCGAAAGGCAAGGTGCGATGCGCCGCGGTCAGGGCCGAGGGATTCATGCGTTCGCCCGAGGCGGTCCGCGAATGCAGCGCATACCAGGAAGCGCGACCGCACTGGGCGGCGGCCGAGGAGGCGGTCGAGGCGCCGGCCATCAGGCCAGCCGCGATCGTCACCGCGACAAGCGCGGTCTGGTTCGTTTTCTTCATCTTTTGGGGGTGGCTCCGTTTACAGACAGCCCCGCCTAAGTGTCGATTGAGGCAGGAAATGCGGCGGGCATCTGGCGGTTCCATGGCAAAGGCACACGTTTGGAGTCGCCGCGAAACAGTTTGTCATGACATTTCCGGACCGCGAGAGCGTATTCTTCATGAACATCGCGCCGATGTGCGGGAAGTGTTGAGTCGGATCGGCCGTCGTTTCGCAAGTACAGTGGGAAGCGACTGCTTCGCTTCCTTTGCCTGCTCTGTTGCGCCTGCATCGCCGTTAACGATCGACTTTCCAGGAGCCCCTCCGGATGCGACTTATCAGAAATCTGCTGGCGCTGATTGTGCTGGCTATCGGGCTGTTGTGGTCGCTGCAGGGCTTCGGTCTTGTCCAGGGCAGCTTCATGACCGGCCAGAAGCAGTGGCTCTACATCGGGATCGTCACGATGCTGGTTGGGCTGCTGGGTCTTCGCTGGGCGAACCGCTCACGCATCTGATGGTGACAACTGCGGTTGAGAAGCCCTAACGCCGGCTGCCCCGCCGGCGCTGAAAGATTCAATACCTTCACGCTGCCTTTGCCGCCGGCTTCGCCGACTTGGGTCACGTTGCGGCGTCCGTCGACGCCGATCGGCGCATCGCCATAGACGGCGCCACGGCGACGGCGCGCGGATGCAGCTTTCCTACGGTACCCAGCGAGCGAAAAATCCCTACTGTCACCCTTATGTCGGTAAGCCATGCTCCAAATCGCCAGCGAATTGGAAACCCGGTTTCGTGCGTGGCCCGGTTAGTATAGTAATCTTATCAACATTGGGAGTGAGAGAACGATGCGCGACCACTTGAACAGCATTTCGGCGATCGTTCGCGACCCGCGGCGCCGGCCGCCTACCGCGCGCTGACCGCGACGCGACGTTCCTGAATCTCAGCCATGGTTGGACGCGGCAACTCCATCATCATTGTCGGCGGCGGCGCCAGCGGCGTCGTGCTGGCCGCGCATCTTATGAAATCGCCCAATCCCGACCTGCGCGTGACCCTGATCGAGAAGCGCCCGCATTTCGGCCAGGGCATGGCTTATTCGACGCTGCTCTCCGCCCATGTGCTGAACGTCAAGGCCTCCGGCATGAGCGCCTACGCGGACGATCCGGAAAACTTCGCCCGCTGGGTGCTGGAGCGCGGTCTCGCCGATCCCGACGGTGGGCCGTTCTACGCGCCGCGTAGTCTGTATGCCCGCTATCTGAAGGAACTGCTCGACGATCTCGAGGAGCGCGAGCGCGAGAGCGGCCGGCTCCGCCTGATCCGCGAGGAAACCCTGTCGATCTCGCCGACGCCTTCGGGCGTCGATGTGGCCCTGGCCAACGGCACCAGCGTCGTCGGCCACCTGGCTGTGCTCGCCACCGGCCATGACGAGCAGCCGGGCGCCTTCCAGGGCCGCGCCGTTCGCATGGGCTCGGAGGCCGACGCCGCGCTCGAACCTGAGGCCCGGGTGCTGCTGCTGGGCACGGGCTTGAGCATGGTCGATGCCTTCCTGTCGCTCGACCAGCGCGGCCATCGCGGCGAGATCGTCGCGGTGTCGCGGCGCGGCCTGCTGCCGTCGCCGCACCGCAAGGGCAATCCGATCAAGCTCGATATCGCCGACATCCCGCTCGGCACCCAGCTTTCCTATTTCGTCGGCTGGTTCCGCAACCTGATCCGCGAGAACCAGCAGGCCGGCGGCGACTGGCGCGACGTCGTCGACGGCCTGAGGCCGTTCAACCAGACGATCTGGCAGAACTGGCCCTCCTCCGCCAAGCGACGCTTCGTCGAGCACACCAAGGCCTGGTGGGACATCCACCGCCACCGCATGGCGCCGGAGGTGTATGAGCGTATTACCGGAGCGGTACGGTCGGGTCGCATTCGCCTCGTTGCCGGACGCGTTGTCGATGTCAGGCCAGGCGGGAGCTTCGCCGTCGATATCCAGCAGCGCGGCACCCAGGCGCTCGAAACGCTCGATGTCGCCCGCATCTATGATTGCATGGGCATTGCCCGCGATATCTCCACCACCTCGAACGGTGTCGTGCGCACGCTGGTCGAGCGTGGCCTTGCGAGGCCGGACCCGCTGCGCCTCGGCCTGGATGTCACCGCCAAATGCGAAATCATCGCAGCCGACGGCACGATTTCCTCGCGGGTCCTCGCCGTCGGGCCGCTGACGCGCGGCACCTTCTTCGAGATCGACGCCATCCCCGACATCCGCGTCCAGTGCGCCAGGTTGAGCAAACAGCTGCTGGGGTGAGTTTCTGTCGAGGGGACGCTGCCCCGCCAACTCTAGAATTTTCAGCGTTGCTGGCAGGCGGTCGCTCGCGTTTTATGGAATTCCATTCCTCCACTCGCCGCCGGATTGGCACGATCTATCTTCTTTCCAACAGCGATCGGCTGGAAAAGACACTAGTTTCGACCCGTGGAGCAGCGGACATGAGCGAGCAGAGCAAAGCGGCGCCGGACGGAGAGGAGATCAATCTTTCTCGTCTGCGTCCGCCTTACGCCTCGGTGCTCGACCTGATCGGCCAGACGCCGATCGTCGAGCTGACCAAATTCGACACCGGCAAGTGCCGGCTGTTCATTAAGCTGGAAAGCCAAAATCCCGGCGGCTCGATCAAGGACCGCATCGCGCTGTCGATGATCGCGGCTGCCGAAAAGGACGGCAGGCTGAAGCGCGGCGGCACCATCGTCGAGGCCACCGCCGGCAACACCGGCCTCGGCCTTGCCCAGGTCGGCATCCCGAAAGGCTACCGCATCATCCTCGTCGTGCCCGACAAGATGTCGCGCGAAAAGATCCAGCATCTGCGCGCGCTGGGCGCCGAGGTGCGCATGACCCGCTCCGATGTCGGCAAGGGCCATCCGGAATATTACCAGGACATGGCCGAGAAGATCGCCGCCGAGCTTCCAGGCGCCTTCTACGCCAACCAGTTCGCCAATCCGGCCAATCCGCTGGCGCACCAGACAACCACCGGCCCGGAAATCTTCTCGCAGCTCCACGGCGATGTCGACGCGGTGGTGGTCGGCGTTGGCTCCGGCGGCACGCTCAGCGGGCTTGGCCGCTATTTCGCGAAACATTCGCCGAAGACCGAGATGGTGCTGGCCGACCCGGTGGGCTCGGTGCTGGCGCCGCTGATCAAGACTGGCAAGATGGAGGAAGCGGGCAGCTGGACCGTAGAAGGCATCGGCGAGGATTTCGTTCCGCCCAATGCCGACCTGTCCCTGGTCAGGAAAGCCTATTCCATCCCTGACAAGCAGAGCATGCTGGCCGTGCGCGATCTCCTGTCGCGCGAAGGCATCCTCGCCGGCTCGTCGTCCGGCACGCTTTTGTCCGCGGCGCTTCGCTATTGCCGCGAGCAGACGTCGCCGAAACGCGTCGTCACCTTCGTCTGCGACAGCGGCAACAAGTATCTCTCGAAGGTCTTCGACGATATCTGGCTGGCCGAGCAGGGCCTTGCCGACCACGAGCAGCATGGCGACCTGCGCGACTTGGTGATGCGCTCGCCCCGCACCGGCGACATCGTCGTCGTCGGCCCGGACGAAAGCCTGCTCAACGCCTATGGCCGCATGCGCCGTTCCGATGTCTCGCAGCTGCCGGTGCTCGACGAGGGCAAGCTGGTCGGCATCGTCGACGAGAGCGATATCCTCGCCAGGGTCGACGGCCCCTATGACGGTCGCTGGGACCGCTTCAACGCGCCGGTCCGCACGGCCATGACGTCGAACCTTCACACCCTGCAGGCCAGCCAGACGCTGGATGCGCTGCTGCCGGTCTTCGATCGCAACGAGGTCGCCATCGTCTTCGATGGCGACGAGTTCGTCGGCCTGATAACCCGTATCGACCTGATCAACCATCTGAGGCGTCGCGCAAGATGACTTCGAACGGCAAGAACCGCCTGGCCTTCTCCACCCGCACCGTGCATGGCGGCCAGCAACTCGATCCGACCACCGGCGCGGTGATGGTGCCGATATACGCCACCTCCACCTACGGCCAGCAGTCGCCCGGCGTGCACAAAGGCTTCGAATACGCGCGCAGCCAGAACCCGACGCGCTTCGCCTTCGAGCGCGCCGTGGCCGACCTCGAAAGCGGCTCCGCCGCCTTCGCCTTCGCGTCTGGCCTGGCGGCGATCGGCACGGTGCTGGAGCTTTTCGACGCCGGCGCGCATGTCGTCGCCACCGACGACATCTATGGCGGTTCGTTCCGGCTGATGGAGCGGGTGCGCAAGCGCTCGTCGGGTTTGCAGGTGAGCTTCGCCGACTTCACCGACCTCGCCGCGGTCGAGGCCGCGATCCGGCCGGAAACGAAACTGCTCTGGGTCGAGACGCCGACCAATCCGCTGCTGCGCGTCGTCGATCTCGAAGCCTTGGCGGCGCTCGCACGACGCAAGGGCCTGATCACCGTCGCCGACAACACGTTTGCAAGCCCCTACATCCAGCGCCCGCTGGAGCTCGGCATCGACATCGTCGTCCATTCGGTGACGAAATATCTCAACGGCCATTCCGACATGGTCGGCGGCGTCGCGGTCGTCGGCGACAACAAGGACCTCGCCGATCGGCTGAAATTCCTGCAGAACGCAATCGGCGGCATTTCCAGCCCGTTCGACAGTTTCCTGGCGCTGCGCGGCCTGAAAACCCTGGCGCTGCGGATGGAGCGTCATTCGGCCAACGGCCTGAAGATTGCCCAATGGCTGGAGACGCGAAAAGACGTGCGCCGGGTCCTCTATCCCGGCCTCGCCAGCCACCCGCAGCACGCCATCGCCGTCCAGCAGATGCACGCCTTCGGCGGCATGATCTCGGTCGACCTCGACCGCGACCTCGCCGGTACCAAGCGCTTCCTCGAACGCACCCAGCTCTTCACGCTGGCCGAAAGCCTCGGCGGCGTCGAAAGCCTGATCGAGCACCCGGCACTGATGACGCACGGCTCCATTCCGGCGGAGAAGCGTGGGGAGATCGGGATTTCGGATTCGCTGGTGCGGCTGTCGTGTGGAATCGAGGATGGGGACGATCTGATCGCGGATCTGGAGCAGGCGTTGGGGAACTGAGCGTCCCTAGTAAGCTGCTCTAGGCGGCGTTCAAGCGGATGTGCCTTTCCACATACGTCTCTACTAGGAACATCGCCACGGCTCCGGCCGTGTTCACGGCAAGGCTCGCATGACGCGCAGACGGTTTGACTGGCAGACGGCCGCCTCTGCCATGAGAATCTGAGAGGCGATTGCGGAGGGTGCCTATGCCGTTCACAAGGTTCATAGCTCCCCCCAAAATGGCTTTGATTGGCTCCTCGCTATGTTGGTCCGGTGCAAGATTGAGAGCTTTCGCAGCCATTTGATAGAGCTTCGGCAAATCCTCCTTGTCCGTATAAGAGATCGAACACTCATCTAGGATGCGCTTGCACACCGTCTCCAGCAAAGTCCGAGCGATCGTTATGGCGCCTTCCGGATCCGACGATCGTCTTGCCAATGCCTTGTTCCAAACTGCATGAACTCCTTCGGCATCGAACGTTTCCAATGCTTCTGAAACGAGTTTGTCACCCGGAGCCGAACCCTTACCTTCCAAATGGTCCATGAGTGGCGTGAATCCTGCCGCTATTATCTGGCGGCGTTCGGCATAGGTTCCGACTTGATGTTTTATCCAACCCCAGAACGAAGTCAGGTTCCTGTGTGTTCGAACAAACGCAGGTAGCAGAGGTTTGAACTCTTCGTTCTGCACGAACTCGCGCCGCAGGTGTTCGTAAATGTCATTCTGTGAAGACCCCCCTGTAGCGCAGTCGATCAGAATACTTTCGACCATGGAAACACGCTCCATCGGGATCGAAGGTAGCTCGGTTTCATTTATCCCCATTGCCAAATTCCTGACAGTCTCGACTCAGATCAACAGAAATACTACCAGACGGTTGACCCCTATCGCTTCTTGTTCATGTGAAGCCGCGCAGCTTCTTCCAAGGCATTGCCCCAGACCTCAAGGTCGGCTGCTGCCCGATCTGGCATTTTGCCCAACAATCCCTTCGCCGCTGCTTCGGCTTGGCGAGAGAAGAGCTTAGTGCAACGAAGAGGGAACCCTCTACTATCGTTGAAGTCGAGCCCAAGATCGGCAAGTATGGCTACCACTTCGTCGTCGGTGGCCTCACTTGTCTCATATTTTTCTTCGTGTTCATAAAATTCGTCATCAATGTCCCATCGTTCTTGCGACGCTTCATGCAAAGCATTGTAGTGGGCGGGAAAGGCGAACATTGTGTCGCTCATCGTAATGCCAAATGTCTTCTTGGAAAGGTCGTTGACCTCAACCTCTAGCGCTGGCGGCAGCTCGCTTCGAGCGGTAGTGTAGAGCAGAAGCTTTCGCTCAATCGTATCGAATCCCGGCAAGTCCAAAACTCTCGTTGGCACGAGCGGCAGGGCACGATCCGGCTCAGCGGCGGCTGTTAATTTCAACCATTCGGCATATCGTTTCTTCATTTGGACAAACCCGAAAGAATCGAATCTACCCTAGATTATCCGCAGGTAGGTTGGAACGAAACAGGAATACGCTCACGTCCCCGCAATTCACCTATGTTGTTAGGCTCTGAGCGGGCAACGATTGCGATTGGCACTGCTTCATCCACCATCACAGCGTTTGGGTCTTGGCCCAAACGTCCAGCCTTTGCAATTTCCGAATCCCCTCTAAACTGTGCCGGCTTGCGATCTCGGGAGGCGCCATGCGCGTGATCGTGTTGGGTGGTGGCGTTGTCGGCGTCACCACCGCCTATCAACTGCAGAAGGACGGGCACGAGGTCGTCATCCTCGAGCGCCAGCGTCAGGTCGCCGCCGAGACCAGCTGGGGCAATGCCGGCATGATCGCGCCGGGGCATTCCTTCGTCTGGTCGTCGCCCAGGGCGCCGATGATCCTCTTGAAATCGCTGGTGTTGAAGGACCAGGCGCTGCGCTTCAAGCTCTCGGCCGATCCCAGGCTCTACAGTTGGTCGTGGCTGTTCCTGATGGAATGCACGGCCGAGAAGGCCAGGCGCAACACGCTGCTCAAGCATCGGCTGGCCGCCTATTCGCAATCCGTCCTGCACGAGGTCGTCGCCGACGAGCGGATCGACTACGACCGCAACGGGCGCGGCATCGTTTATTTCCATCGCAGCCAGCAGGCGCTCGACAAGGGCGTCGAGCACATGAAGCTGCTCGAATCCGACGGGCAGGAGATCAAGGTGCTCGACCGCGACGGCGTCGTCGCGCTCGATCCGGCGCTGGCATCGGCCAGGGACAGGATCGCCGGCGCCATCTATTGCCCGACGGACGAGACCGGTGACCCGGCGAAATTCACCAGGGGGCTGGCGGCGAAAGTCGTCGAGCGCGGCGGCGCCATCCACACCGGAACCACGATCACCGGCATCGAAACTGCTGGCGACGCCGTCACCGAAGTGGTGACCGACAAGGGGAGCTTCGACGGCGACGCCTATGTGCTGGCGCTCGGTTCCTACAGCCCGCTGATCGCCGGCAGGATCGGCATCAACCTGCCGATCTACCCGATAAAAGGCTATTCGCTGACCATCCCCATCGGCAACCGGCCGGCGCCACCGACCATCGCCTGCATCGACGAGCACAATCTGGTCGCCATCTCGCGCTTCGGCGACCGGTTGCGCGTCACCGCCACGGCCGAATTCGCCGGCTACGACACCAGCCACAAGCCGGCCGACTTTTCCTTCATGAAGGGCGTGACCGAGGAACTCTATCCGGAGGGCGCCGATTACGGCCGCGCCGAAATGTGGGCGGGGCTGAGGCCGATGACCCCGAACAACCTGCCCGCATTCGGGCGGCGGCGCCTGCGCAATCTCTACCTCAACACCGGGCACGGCCACATCGGCTGGACCATGTCGCACGGCTCGGCCCGCATCACCGCCGATCTCATTGCCGGCCGCAAGCCGGCCATTTCCATGGATGGTCTTTTGAATTGAACAGGCCGGTCCGACGCGACCGGCAAGAAGAAAGGGAATGCCATGTCTGTCAGCGCGGCTGCTACCCGCCTTCAGTCTTCCGGACCGGTCGGCCCCAAGCCGGTCGACCTCGGCGTGCTGCCCTCCGAACTCGACGGCGGCCTCGCCTCGCGCGCGGCGATCGGGCTTGCGATCCTCGCCACCGACCAGACGCTGGAGCATGAGTTCCGCGCGCTGGTGCGCATTCCGGGCGTCGCATTCTACGAGGCGCGCCTCTTCAACGACAACGACATCACGCCCGAAACGCTGCGCGCCATCGGCCCGAGGATCGCACCGACGGTCGACCTCATCCTGCCCAGCATCCCGCTCGATGTCGTCGGTTTCGGCTGCACCTCGGCGACGATGACGCTCGGCGAGGAGGCCGTGTTCGCCGAGATCAGGAAGGCCCGGCCCGGCGTCGCCTGCACGACCCCCGTCACCGGGGCGCTAGCGGCGTTCAAGGCGCTGGGCGCCAGGGGCATCGGCCTGCTCACGCCCTACGCGCCCGAGATCAACCAGGGCCTCGTGCGCTATTTCACCGGGCGGGGCCTCGACATCGCCGCCGTCGCCACCTTCGACCGGCGCGACGACCGCGAGGCGGCCCGCATCTCGCTTGCCTCGATCGAGGCCGCGGCCGAGAAGATGGCCGAGGCGCCGGGCGTGGACGCGATCTTCATCTCCTGCACCAGCCTGCGCGTCGCCGAGGCGGTCGCCGGGCTGGAACAGCGCATCGGCATCCCCGTCACGTCGTCCAACCACGCCATGGCCTGGCATTGTCTCAGGCTCGCCGGCATCGATGATGTCGTGCCGGCCGGCGGCAGGTTGTTCGCCCTGCCGGCCGTCTGATCGCCGGTTTGCGCGCTGCGCGAGCCGCGCGTTAACGGAATCGGAAGGGGTTGTTTAACGCTTCGCAACTATGTCGTGCCCCGGGGAGGCAGGACAGAGTGAGGACGATGAACGACAGCCCCGAAAAGCGCAGCGAGTGGCGCGCCATACTTTACGTCCAGGCCCGTGTTGCCGTCCTGTTCGTGCCGATCCTGCTCAGCCTGCTGATCATCGGCGTCATCGCCGGCAACGAGCGCAGATCCGTTCCTGACGGCATCGACCGCACCGTCACCAGCTCCGTGAAATAGGCGGCGTGCCGAGCGCACCGAAGCGCGGTGCGCTTTTCGGGAGAAACCCGAATCGGTTACGTCGGTCAGCGGCCCATGCTCAAAGGCCACTGACAAATCGATTGGAGTCCCCCAGTTGAGCGGATCAGGATGACGGCCTGTCTCAACGTCGCTCTTTGCGTCGACGGTGGAAATGTCGAGCAGGCGGCGGTGACGATCGCCTCGGTGGTGGCGCATCTGTCGCCCGGGCCGCCGCTTGCCTTCCATGTGTTTCACGGGGAGACGCCAAGCCGCCGGTCGCGGCGCCTTGAAGCACTGCGGGTGGCCCCACATCGGCTGTTCGTGCATTACGTCGAGAACCGGTTCCGCGATATCACGCTGTTCGATCACGTCACGCCCGCGGCGTTGCTGCGGCTCGAACTCGGCGAGTTCCTTCCCGACCTCGACCGGGTTCTCTATCTCGATGCCGACATCCTGGCGGTGGCCGACATCCGGCCGCTGCTCGCCACCGATCTCGGCGGGTCCGTGGCGGCCGCGGTGCAGGATTTCGGCCTGCACGCGGCCTTGGCCGAAGAGGCGGTCACCGGTAGGCCGGACCATGTGCTGCATGTCCGCGACGCGCTCGGCTGGGACCCCGCCGACTTCACCTATGTCAATTCAGGGCTCCTGCTGCTCGACCTTGCCGCCCTGCGCCGCGAACGGTTCGGCGAGCGGGCTGGGCAGCTCGTGCTGGATCATCCGCACAGGTTCCGCTGGCGCGACCAGGACGCGATCAACCTGCTGCTCAACGGCCGCATCGAGCTGCTCGATCCACGTTGGAACGCCATGATCTGGTATCTCGAGCGGGAGCCTCGCCGCCACCATGCCAATGCCGAGCAGATGGCCGCCGCGGCGGAGCAGCGCCGTGATCCCTGGCTGCTGCACTTCTCCGGCGCCTGCAAGCCATGGGATTGCCTTGTCGATATCCCGGAGTATCGCCGCTGGTGGCGCACGGCGGTCCGCACCTCGCCGGTCTGGGGCTTGAGATGGCTCAGGCTGCAGCTGGCGACTGCGGGAGCGTCGATGCGAGGGAGTATCCGGCGCGGGCGCAGGCGCGTGAAGCGGCTCGCGTCGAGCGCAACTCAGTAGAAGCGCGGGATCGGGCCGTTCTGCGGTGTGGTGCGCTCGCCAAGGTCGATGAACACTTCGTCGACATAGCACCAGCCCCAACCCTCGGGCGGGTCGTAACCCTCGATCACCGGGTGTTGTGTGGCATGGAAGTGCTTGGTGGCGTGGCGGTTGGGCGAGTCGTCGCAACAGCCGACATGGCCGCAGGTGCGGCACAGCCTGAGATGCACCCACCAGGAGCCGCTCTTCAGGCATTCCTCGCAACCGAGCGCGCTCGGCGTGACGTCCTTGATGTCCTTGGTATGCCCGCACTCATCCATCACGCTCTCCTCGCCGGTTATGCTTCACTGCTTAGCTCTCAGCGGCGCGGCCGCCATTCCGCGCCAGATAGGCATGCAGCGCCGCGACCACCTGGGCGCCCTCGCCGACGGCGGCCGCCACACGCTTGGTCGAGCCGCAGCGCACGTCGCCGATGGCAAACACGCCGCCGCGGCTCGTCTCCATCAGCCCATGTCCCGGCGCCACCTCCGGCCCGGTGCGGACAAAGCCCTTGGCGTCGAGCGCCACCTCGCAGTTGGCCAGCCAGTCGGTGTTCGGATCGGCGCCGATGAACAGGAACAGATGGCGGATAGGGCGCGTCGTTTCCACGCCGGTTGCCCGGTTGCGCCAGCGCAGCGCTTCGAGATTGCCTTCCTGCCCTTCCAGCGCGGCGATCTCCGTTTCTGTCAGCACCTCGATGTTCGGCTGCGCCTCGATGCGCTCGACCAGGTAGCGCGACATGGTGGCATCGAGGCTGTCGCGCCGGGCCAGCAGCGTCACTTTTCTTACATTGCTGGCCAGGTAGACAGCCGCCTGGCCGGCCGAGTTACCGGCGCCGACCAGCGCCACCTCCTGGTCGCGGCAAAGCCGCGCCTCGATCGGCGAGGCCCAGTAATGCACCGAGGTACCCTCGAACTGCGCAAGATTGTCGATGTCGAGCCGGCGGTAGCGCGCGCCGCTGGCGATCACCACCGTGCGCGTCCGCACCGTCTCGCCGTCGCCGACATCGAGCCGATAGCGCGTGCCGTCGCCGGCCGAGCCGAGCAGCTTCGCCTCGTCGGGGATCACCATCTCGACGCCGAATTTCTGCGCCTGGTTGTAGGCGCGCGCCATCAGCGCCATGCCCGAAATGCCGGTCGGGAAGCCGAGATAGTTCTCGATGCGCGAGGAAGCGCCGGCCTGCCCGCCGAAGGCGCGGCAGTCGAGCACGATCGTCGACAGTCCTTCGGAGGCGGCGTACACCGCCGCCGCCAGCCCTGCCGGCCCGGCGCCGACGATCGCCACGTCATAGACCTTGTCGGCATCGATCGGCCGCAGCAGGCCGACGCAGCGGGCGAGCTCGTTCTCGCTGGGATTGTGCTGCAGCTTGCCGTTCGGACAGAGAACGATCGGCAGATGGTGCGGGTCGACATGGAAGCGCTCGATCAGCGTCTTGGCGCAAGGGTCGGTGTTGGAATCGAGCGCGCGGTGCGGCAGGCCGCTGCGGCGCAGGAACCCCTCCAGCCGCAACACGTCGCCATTGCCGGGCGGGCCGATGATGATCGGTCCGCTGATGCCGCTTTCGAGCAGGCCGACCCGCCGCAGGATCAGCGCCCGCATCACGCGCTCGCCGAGATTGGCCTCCTGCACCATCAGGTCGCGCAGCCGCTGTGACGGGATGACGATGGCCTCGACCGGTCCGTTCGCCTCGGCATTGACCAGCGACGGCCGGCTTGAAAGCTGCGCCAGCTCGCCGACGAAATTGCCGGGGCCGTAGGTGATGATCGGCTCGCGCGGCCCGATCCCACCGGCCTGGGTGATGTCGACCTTGCCCGACAGGATGACGATCAGGCCGGGCGAAACCGTGCCGGCCGTGACGATATGTTCGCTGGCTGCATAGGCGCGCGCCTCGCCGAAGCGACGCATGCGTTCGATGTCCGCATCGGTGAGGATGGGGAACATCTGGTCGCGGCGCGAGGCGATGGTCGGGCTGACAGTAGGGGCCATGGGCGCGAGCGTAGCGAAGCGCTCACCGGGTTTGAAGCGGTTTGTTCAGGGACTGGCCGGATGGGGAGGTTGGTGCGGCCCTATGCCGTCGTCATACTCGGGCTTGACCCGGGTATCCATGCGGTGACCTGGGCCGAATGGTGCAACGGGGGCGGAACTCTGGCACGCCGCAACACTTCGAAGTCACGGCAGCGAGCCTCCAGACAACAATAAGATGGAAGGCGCAAATCCCGTTGGTAGTCGGGAAAAGATGGTGCCCAGAAGAGGACTCGAACCTCCACTCCTTGCGGAACACGGACCTGAACCGTGCGCGTCTACCAATTCCGCCATCTGGGCTGGTGCGGGCTCATGTAAGCGGGCAAACGATGTGTGTCAACGCGCTTTTTTCATTGCATGTCGCCCAAAAGTGCGAAGCGGTTTTGGGATAACGACATGCAACAAAACAAAAATCAGCTCGGGCGCTGCCTCAGCCCTCCAGCACGTCCTTCGACGCCACCGTCGAATCAGCGTTGAGCTTGTAGATCACCGGCACGCCGGTGCCGAGCTCGAGCTTGACGATCTCCTCGCCGCTCTTGCCGTCCAGCGCCATGATCAGGGCGCGCAGCGAATTGCCATGCGCGGCGACCAGCACCGTCTCGCCGCGCAGCACATGCGGCTGCACCTCGTGCAGGTAATAGGGCCACACGCGCGCGCCGGTGTCCTTCAGGCTTTCGCCGCCGGGCGGCGCGATGTCGTAGGAACGGCGCCAGATATGCACCTGCTCCTCGCCCCACTTCTTGCGCGCGTCGTCCTTGTTGAGGCCGGAGAGGTCGCCATAGTCGCGTTCGTTGAGCGCCTGGTCGCGGATCGTCTTCAGGTCGCTCTGGCCGACCACGTCGAGGATATGCTGGCAGGTCTCCTGCGCCCGCTTCAGCGCCGAGGTGTAGGCGATGTCGAACTTCAGCCCGCGCGCCTTGAGCTTCTCGCCGGCGGCCAGCGCTTCCGCGTTGCCCTGCTCGGTCAGATCGACGTCGCGCCAGCCGGTGAACAGGTTCTTCAGGTTCCATTCGCTCTGGCCGTGGCGCACGAGCACGAGAGTTCCCGACATGTTTGCTCCTCTGGGATGGTTTGAAAAGGGACAGGCTCAGCTCAAGCCGAGCACGTCCCGCATGGAATAAAGTCCGGGCTTCTTCGCGCGGGCCCAAAGTGCGGCTTTTACCGCGCCGCGGGCGAAGATCGCCCTGTCCTCGGCCTGGTGCGAGAGCGTGATGCGTTCGCCGGTGCCGGCCAGGATCACCGAGTGGTCGCCGACCACGGAGCCGCCGCGCAGCGTGGCGAAGCCGATCGAGCCGGCCTTGCGCACGCCGGTATGGCCGTCGCGTACCCGCACGCTGTTGTCCTGAAGCGCGATCTCCCGGCCCTTCGCCGCCGCTTCGCCCAGCAGCAGCGCCGTTCCCGACGGAGCGTCCACCTTGTGCCGATGGTGCATTTCGAGGATCTCGATGTCGAAATCCTCCGGCCCGAGCGCCCGCGCCGCCTGTTCCACCAGCACCGCCAGGAGGTTGACGCCAAGGCTCATATTGCCGGATTTGACGATCGTCGCATGGCGCGCGGCCGCGGCGATCTTCTCATTGTCCTCGGCCGAGCAGCCGGTGGTGCCGATGACGTGCGCGATACGCGCCTGCGCGGCATAGCCCGCGAATTCGACGCTGGCTGCCGGCGCGGTGAAGTCCAGCACCCCGTCGGCCTTGGCGAAGGCCGGAAGCGGGTCGTCGACGATCGGCACGTTGATGATACCGATGCCGGCAAGCTCGCCGGCGTCCTTGCCGAGATGCGGCGAGTCCGGCCGCTCGACGGCGCCGGCGACACGCGCACCTGGCATGGTGTGGATGGCGCGGATCAGCGTCTGTCCCATGCGGCCGGCGGCGCCGACCACGACCAGCCCCATGTCACCCGCTTCGCTCATGCGTTTCTCCCGGCCGCCTGCTTCTCGCGCTGCGAAGTTTGGCCCTGCTTGGCGTCATCGACAAGCCCAAGCCCCTTCTTGCCCTGCACGCGGTGGAAGCGGGCATAGGCGCTGTGCGGGTCGGCCATCAGCGAGGCATGCGTGCCTTCCTCGACCAGCCGGCCCTCTTCCAGCACGATGATGTGGTCGGCATTGACCACCGTCGACAGCCGGTGCGCGATGACAATAGTTGTGCGGCCCTCCATGACATGCGTCAGCGCTTCCTGGACGCGCGCCTCGGCCTCGTTGTCGAGCGCCGAGGTGGCCTCGTCGAGCAGCAGGATCGGCGCCTGGCGCACGATGGCCCGGGCGATCGAGACGCGTTGGCGCTGGCCGCCCGAAAGCGTCGCGCCGCTCTCGCCGACCGGCGTGTCGTAACCTTGCGGCTGCTGGCGGATGAATTCGTCGGCCGCGGCCAGTTTCGCAGCCTGCTCGATCTCGGCGTCGGTGGCCGAAAGCCGGCCGTAGCGGATGTTGTCGCGGATCGTGCCTTCGAAGAGATAGGGCGCCTGCGAGACATAGGCGATCGAGCCGCGCAGCGATCGCTTGGTCACCTTGGAGATGTCCTGGCCGTCGATCTCGATGCTGCCGCTGTCGACATCGTAGAAGCGCTGCAACAGCGCCACCAAGGTAGATTTGCCGGCGCCTGACGCGCCGACAACGGCCGTGACCTTGCCTGCGGCCGCAACGAAACTCACGTTCCGCAGCACCGGCATGTCGGAGGCATAGCCGAAGTTGACATCGGTGAACCGAACTTCGCCGGTGGTGATCCTGGCCTCGACGGCATCGGGCGCATCGCCCTGTTTCGGCTCCAGGTCGAGCAATTCGTAGATCATGCGCGCGTTGACCAGTGCGCGTTCCATCGTGACCTGCATGCGGGCTAGGCGCCGCGCCGGGTCATAGGCCAGGATAAGCGCGGTGATGAAGGAAAAGACTGACCCCGGCGGCTGACCAAGTGCCAGCGCCCGGTAGCCGGAATATGCGACTACCGCGGTGACGGCGAGGCCGGCCAGCATGTCGGAAATCGGCGCCAACCGTTCGGAGACGCGGGCGATCTTGTTGCTGCGTTGCTCGGCCGTGTCGGCCATGATGCCGATACGACGCGCCAGCTCGTCCTCCATGGTGAAGGCCTTGACGATGGCGATGCCTTGCGTGGCCTCCTGGACCGACCCGCTCAGCCGCGAATTGATCAGCACGGATTCCCGGTTGATCTTGCGCACCCTGCGCGTGATGTAGACAACGGCCCAGATCAACGGCGGTCCGATAAGCAGCGAACTGAGCGACAGCAGCGGATCCTGGTAGACCATGAGGGCGATCAGGCCGATCAGCGTGACGGCGTCGCGGGTAATCGAAATCAACGTCAACGACAAAAGATCGCGGACACCGCCAATATTCTCGTCTAGCTGCGCCGCCAATCGGCCGGAGCGTGTGTCGTTGTAGAAGTTGACGCCGAGCTTCATCAGTTGGTCGAACGTGCGCTTCTGATATCGGGCGATCAGATTGTTGCCGATCCTGGCCAGAATCACCGCTTGGCCGTAACCGGCGAAGCCGCGCACCATGAAGGCGGCCATGATACCGGCGCAGATCCAGACGACCGAGTAGCCGCTCCGTTCGTAGAAGATCTCGTTCACCATCGGCGACATTACCCAGGCCGAAAAGGTGGTCGCGCCCGAAACCAGCAATGAGCAGACGATGACGACCGCATAGGACCAGCGATGGTCATAGCCGTTCTCGGCGACGATACGACGGAGTACAGAGGTGACTTCGCCAGGTCTTGCTTTCGAGTGTGTGGTTGGCTGATTCAAATCGGCGGCGTTCCGTGGATTCTGGTGTCGCGTCCCGGCAGGACCGGAAACGCCGCCTCTCTTAACGCCCCGGTAGCGGCTTGCCTATGGCCTTGGTGCGAAACTTCGTCGCGCCTTGAAGCGCGAACGCGAGGAGCGGGCTCACGCCCGCCAGTGCCGCCCCGCCGTCTGGACGCCGAACAGCGAGGGGGTCCTGGCATAGGCGGCAAGGCCGAGCAGCGCCGCCAGCGGATGGGTGATGACATAGACCGGCATTTCGCGCATCAGCCCGCTGTGCGGCGCCTTGTCCTCGAAGGCGGCGCGGAAATTTCCGGCCTTCAGCGCCGGCACGATCTTCTGCGCGATGCCGCCGGTAAGGAACACGCCGCCACGGCTCTTGAACACCAGGGCCAGGTCGCCGGCCGTGCGGCCGAGGCAGGTGACGAAGAGTTCGAGTGCTTCCTCGGCCACCGGATCGGTCTTGGCGAGCGCGGCAGCGGTGACTTCGGCAGGCGTCGTGAACGGCGCCGGCCTTGCGTCGGCCTTGGCCACCGCGCGATAGACGTTGACCAGCCCACGTCCGCACAGGATCTGCTCGCCGGAAATACGGCCCTCGAGCTTCTCGATATGCGGGAACACCTCGAAATCGCGCGGCGTGCGCGGGCCGATATCCATATGCCCGCCCTCGCCCGGCACCGGTATCCAGTGGCGCAGCGCGTAGATCAGCCCGGCGACGCCGAGCCCGGTGCCCGGGCCAAGCACCACCCGCCCGGCATTGGGCTCGGCCGTGCCGCCGCCGATCTTTTCCATGTGCTCTTCGCCGAGCGCCACGACGGCCAGCGCCTGCGCCTCGAAATCGTTGACGACGACGATCTCGCTCAGGCCGAGATTGGCAAACATCTGCTTCGGCTTGACCACCCACGGGCAGTTGGTGAGCCGGATCTCGTCGCCGTCGACCGGACCGGCCACCGCCAGCACCGCCGAATGCGGCTGGATCGACGAACGGTCGAGCACCGCGGCCTGTATCGCCTCGTCGATGGTGGCGAAATTGGCGGTCTGGACGATATGCGGCTCGCTGGCCTCGGAGTTGGCGTCGAGCACGATCGAGAAGCGCGCATTGGTGCCGCCGATATCGCCGATCAGGACCGGAAACCGCAGTGCTGTCTCGTCTTCGCCTGCCATGCTCTTGCTCGTCCCCGTTCTCGGCCGCTTCTCGCCGCCTCGTCGTTGACTAGAGCATTTTGCGGCCAAGTGGAATCACTTGGCGTCGCGCAAATGCAGCTAAAGACAACAGATAGAGCGGGATTTGCCCCTGTCCCGCTCCAGTCCGGGCTTTCGTCGGTGAAAAGCCGCTTCGGCCCTAGTTTCCCGGCCTTGGCCTCGGCACCGGAATGCCGTTCTTCGGCGTTGGGGTGAAGGCACTCGCGGCCGATGGTAGGGCCGCGTCCTCGCTGGAGATCGTCCCGGCCGGCTCGGGCGGAGCCGGGTCGGTTGTCGCGACCGCCGCCGCGCCGCCACCATGGTAGGTCACGGCTTCCAGCGAAGGCGCGTCCGGCGCGTAGAGAACGTCCTGGCATTGTTTCGGCAAATTGGCCATCGTCATCAGGTCGCGCGCCTTGGGTGCGTCCGGGTTCTTGTTGGGGCGCCAGGGTTCCTCGGTGAACCACCAGGCAAGCGGCTTGCCGCAGCCGTCGTCCTCGGGCGTCGTCTCCTGTCCCTTGCAGAAAGGCGAGCCCGGTTGGCAGCCGATGCGCATGTGGAAATGATAGTCGTGGCCCCAGAACGGTCTGATTTTGCGCAGCCACGAGCGGTCGCCGGTGACTGTGTCGCAAAGCTTCTTCTTGATGCCGGGATTGACCAGGATGCGCTCGACCTCCGGATAGCCGGCTGCGCGCTTCAAGAGCCGCGTATGCGCCGGCGTCCACAGCGCGTCCTTCACCAGATGCGTCTT
>NZ_JANINM010000396.1 GCF_024509055.1 Mesorhizobium sp.
GTGCTGTCTATGCGATGACCAAGGCGGCCGTTGCTTCTCTGATCAAGGGGCTGGCGCTCGAGCTGGCACCGCGCGGCATCACCGCCAATAACGTGCAGCCAGGGCCCATAGATACAGACATGACTGACGGAATGACCGACGCCCTCGCCGACCGCATCCCGCTTCGCCGTATCGGAAAACCGGCGGATGTTGCAGCTCTCGTGTCATATCTCGCAAGCGACGATGCCAGCTTCATGACGGGTGAAAGCCTGACGATCGACGGTGGCTTCGTTCTCTAACTGAGACACACGGCCGCTGGTCGAGGAGCAAAGGAGGTTTCGGACCTGTGTGAACAACATATCCGCTGTCGAAATGAGCGACAAAAGCAACCTTCCTAAACCCCGATTTATCAAGCCAGCATCTCATTAGATCGCAGGATTTCCTGATGCTCAGCAATGCACGTTGGTTCGATCATTCGATCAAGCTCAAATTGACGAAGTGGACCCGCGCTGCCGCCGTGATGGTCATCAAAATTGCGATCGGTCTCTGATTGACCCTCGATCACCGAAAACAGGATTTCTATTCCGCTCTGATTCACAGAAGTGCAACTGCAGCGGGCCACGAACTTCTATAGCTCCATCCGCAGTATCTTTGAAGGTCGTGGCCCACCTGGCATCGGCGCCTTGATCCCACCATCGGTCGTGACATAGGCGCAACGGCCATAATCCTCTGGCGCCCGCCCCCAAGCGATGGCAGATGGCCCAATCATCAGGTCGACGACGGGTTTGCCGAGAATAGATCGTCTCGGACCTTTGTTCTCTGCAGGATCCAGAGAAACAAGGTCGATAGTGTTCTGACGGTGAGTGGTCAAGTATGCAACGCCGTTCTTCTCGTCTATGCAAAAATCGTCGGCCATCATCCCTTTGGCCACAAGCTCGGGTTCGCCAACGGCGTCCATTGTGTTCGGGTCCACAGCGACACGCATAAAAAGCTGCTGGGCTGTTGACGTGTAGTAGAGATAATTGATGTTCTCAGCATAGCGCACGCCGTTCACCCCCGGCTGATCAGGCATCGCCCCATGGGGGTTGTGTTTCATGCTGTCGTGCTTCAGCCATCCGCAAAGCGTTCCCTTCCTTCCATCTGCGCTTAGGTCGACGCGAAAGATGGAGCCCGCGAAGCAATCGGCAAGCAGGATTACTCCTTGGCCCAAATAGCAGCTGCCGTTTAGCATGCCGAGCGATCGCGAATCGTCAATAATGATTTCCGGCACCAACGTTGCGCCCGGCACCCAGCCGCGAAGGTCAAAGCGGTACAGCCGACCATGCGACGGCACGCCAGTCGATACGTAAAATATGTCAGGGTCTGCTTCAATAATCCCCATGGCCTTTTGGTCGAAGGTGAAGAGCGGAATGGGCTCCGTCATGGAGCTGCTGAAGGAGGAAATATACCAAAGCTTCTGATGCGACAGATCGGTAACCAGAAGTGAACCGTCCTGGCGCACGGCAATGTTTTCTAGGAAGTGCCCCGCCGGAAACGACGCAACTTCGATAAGCCCGATCAAGTTATTCTCCATGCTCTTGCTCCAATACAAAAATTGACGCTCTATTTTGGCGTCTTTTCGGCCCACGAAGCTCGTCCACGCGACGGGGGACGTTCCCGACACCGTGCCTATTTCCATCCCTCTGTCGCGATATTTGCCGTCACCCGATAGCCATCACGGACAATCCTCACATTCGCGAATGCAGACCGCGACGATGGTGACTTTTCGCATCAGCAAAAACTAAGGAAACCGCAGTCGTCGCGAGATGAGCCGCGAACAACGGATGGCAGCGTTTCTTTCCCTGCTCTGAGTTTGGTCCTGTCTTTCGACCAAAGCCTCGTGAGGAACTCGAACACTGATTGAGCGACAGCCCGCACATCCTTTTGAATGGATACGACCAACGGCGGCATTGATAGCGCGGCCTCCAACACAAACATCGCAGAATATAGGCTCCTCATTGTCGCATCAAATCGACAACTTAGAGGTCCTGACCGGTCGCGCGGCCCCAAGGAAAAAAGCGCAGATCGCCGCCAAAGTCGCGGGAGCCGCGAAAAAGGTAAACAGCAGATCCGTTCCCGTTTGAGCGCTTAGCAATAAGCCGCCGAAAATCGGACCCAAGATGGAGCCGAACCGGCCGATGCCTAAAGCCCAAGAGACACCCGTCGCTCGCACCTCCGGAGAGTAGTGCGTGCCGGAATAGGCGATGATTCCGCCCAGTCCGCCCATTACGAAAAAGCCTGATGCTGCAGCGCAAACCAATATTGAGGTAAAAGACTTCAAATCAACCCGATCGAACAACACGCAACAGACCGCGGCGCCGATGAAGGCGAGACCCATGAGAAGGTGCGACTTACCCGACCGGTCAGAATAGTAGTTCACCACCAACCCGCCGACGATCCCAAATATCTGGAAGATGGCTGCTGTCTCATTCGCGGCGCGCAGAGGTAAGCCCGCGCCGTGCACAACGGTCGGAATCCAGTTCACAAAGAAATAGAGCAGCAGGAGATTGCAGAATGCTATCGCCCAAATAAGCAAAGTGTGGGGCATCTGGCCTTTGTCAAACAGCACAAAAACGGGAAATTTCTTCTCGACAGATCCCAGCACTGTACTTTTGGAAGGGGTACATCCTGGCGCCAGCTTCTCCACGATCCGGCCAAGTTCGTTCTGAAACCGTGCATCGGAAAGCAAGCGGGGCAAGGATTCAGGGAACCAATAAACCAGCAATGGCAGCAGAAACAGCGGCATCACGCCGCCAATGAAGAAGACGGAGGTCCAACCGAAGCGATCGACCGTCAGGGCTGCCACAAGAGCGCCGACGAGACTACCGATCGCGAACCCTGCTGTCGTTATGGCGACCATTTGCAGTCGAACCCGCGTCGGCGAATAGTCCGAGACCACAGCGATCGTCACCGGCATTGCTCCGCCAAGGCCAAGCCCCGTGATGAACCGCATGACCAGCAAGGCGTCGAACGACGTGACCTGCGTCGTGACAAGTGTCGCAACGCCGTACAGAATGGTGCAGCCAATCAAGACGGGCCTGCAGCCTATTCTGTCGGCGATAGGACCACAGATCAGCGTGCCGATCGTCAAGCCGATCAGCCCCGCCCCGAAAATGCTTCCAAAAGCACCAGGCTGCAAGTGCCAGAGTTGAGTGAGAACCGGGGCGATATAGCCAACGATCTGGACATCGTAGCCGTCCATTACAAGGAAAACGAAACCGGCCGCGACGAGCATGCCTTGGAATCTCGATAACGGCCG
Organism: Mesorhizobium sp.; assembly: GCF_024509055.1. GTDB lineage: Bacteria > Pseudomonadota > Alphaproteobacteria > Rhizobiales > Rhizobiaceae > Mesorhizobium. The sequence continues at coordinate 3,278 of NZ_JANINM010000396.1, forward strand.
CTTGTCAATCTCCGAGCGAAGCGACGCTCCATCTTCCTGCATCTTCCCCCTCCATAGATATCCCATTGTCGCGTAGCTCTCTCCGCAGGTCTCCGAGCCAATCGAATGGGATTATTGCTGTTCAAGATTCTGGATTCTTGCTCTCGACCGAAAAACGTGTTGCGATCACAAGCAGCGTTAACTGAGGATTACGTGTCTCAGCTCTGCCAACTTGAAGCATTGTCGCTCCTAGGGGCAGAGTGGTGGCTCGAATAAGCAACATTCGCAACACGAATACGGAGCGTCTAACTTCCGTTAGGCATAGCGGTCGCCCGATCGTGCGAACACGCGCCTTCGCGCCGCGTTCCGACAGGTTCATCGGTCAGCCAGCGCCCAGATGAGCCCCAGCATCGACGAGCAGGGTCTCGCCGGTGATATGCCGAGCGCCTGGGCTGGCCAGGAATGCGGCGGCCGCAGCCACATCTTCCGGGCGAGATAGGGTTCTGAGTGGGGAGTCCGCGCTGAACTTCGCGCGTAGCCCATCCACAGTCTGGACTGGCAAGGCCTTTCGAAACCACGGCGTGTCGACAAAAGCCGGGCAGACCGCATTCACACGAATCTTTGGTGCCAACACGCGCGCCAGCGAAAGGGTCAGTGTATTCAAGGCTCCCTTCGACGCTGAATAAGGTATTGAGGACCCGGCCCCGGTCATGCCTGCCATCGAGCTAATGTTGACCACCGCGCCACCGCGCCATGAGGCTTCGAGTAGAGTGCGCGTAGCTCGGGCCATCTGATACGCTCCGACCACGTTCACCGCATAGATTTGCAGGAAGTCGGCTAACGAACAGCCATCGAGGTCGCTTCCAGCAACGAATTTGGTTCGACCGGCATTATTGAACAGCACATCAAGCCCGCCATTGTCCGCCATAGTCTTGGAAATGGCTCGGCAGGTACTGTCGTCGGAAACATCTCCTTGAATCAGCATAGTTTGCGCGCCAAATGCCGAGGCCTCGCGTGCGGTCTCCATTGCGCCCGACTCATTGCTCACGAAATTGATACCGACCAGTGCCGCTCCACGGCGCGCCACCTCGATGGCAATTGCGCGCCCCAATCCCGATGATGCGCCTGTCACCACCACCTTCGTGTCCGCGAAATCCTGCACTATCGCCTCCCTAAGAATCTTATTCGAGCGTCAGTTCGGACGCCGCAACCACCCACTCGGCATTTCTCATGCTGTGGATTCGCGCGTTGCCACGCCCGAAAACGCCCGCACCGGCCACAAGTCCAAGTACGCAAGCAACATTTCGGTCGATAGTACCGGTGTTGGAATAAGCGTCATTTGCCGCGCGAATGGCCATGCCATAGAATCGTCTTGTCTTCCCTTGGCCTGGATTTCTCAAGATGAATACCAAGATCGATCGTTTCGAGTTGATGCGACTGTTCGTCCGTGTGGTAGAAACGCGCTCAGTCTCTGCAGCGGGGCGGCTGCTTGGACTGTCCCAGCCTTCCGCCAGCAGACAATTGAAGCAGCTTGAGACAATGCTGGGCGCGCAGCTCGTACAAAGGTCGACACACGAACTGATGCTGACGGAAGCAGGCGAAAAATTCTTCGTTGCGGCCACCGAAATGCTGGCGCGCTGGGAAAGCGCCGCCGACTCCGCAACGGCAGATCGCGACGAATTTCATGGCCCGATCAGGGTAGCGGTGCCTGTCGCCATCGGCCCTACGATTCTGGCTGATATGGCGGCGCGGTTCGTTCTGGAAAACCCGGGCATCACGCTCGATTGGCGGATCGTCGATGAACCGGGCGACCTGGCAGCTGGCGGCTATGATGTGTGGATCCGCGCAGGCGCGATCGCGGACGAGGCGTTGATCGTGCACCAACTGCGGCAAGGTGAGCGAACGATCGTGGCACGTGCGGACCATCCACGCGTGGATCATCCTAACGATCTCAGCCAGAGCAATGCGGTTCGGCTCGCCACATACGTATCGCCCAGCCTAGCCCTCGAAACCAAGGATGGACGTTCCGCGGTCGTGAAAATGAATCCTGTCTTTACGACCGACAATATTTATGCCGCCCTCGCCGCCGTCACACGCGGTGTGGGATACGCCGTCCTGCCTTATTGGCTCATTCAAGATCAGTTGGAGACCGGGTCGCTGATAGAGCTCTGTCCATCCTGGAAGCCGACTGGGATATTGCTCTGCATTGCTTACCCGCAGTCAAAGTTCAGACCGGCCCGGGTAAGATTGTTCATTGACTATATCCGTCGGCAATTTGCCGAGGGCGATGGTCGAGATTCAGCAGCGACAGGCCTTTGAGCGTCGTTCGCCGGAGAGCTGTCCTCGGCCGGGAAGTGAAAATGCGAATGCCCAGATGCGGCGGCGCGCGGTGCAGTTGTTATGGCTTTGTCCAAGGTATCGGAACGACCGCAGACGGATCGGTGTCGACATCGATCAGCGCCGGCCGACCGGCGGCAAGCGCCGCCTTGAAAGCCCCTTCGAACTCGGCGGCGCGTTCGACTCGGTATGACTGCACCCCGAAAGTCGAGGCGATCGCTGCGAAGTCAGTGCGACCGAATTTCCAATTCCTCTGAAGCGAAAGGTTTTCATCCCAGAGCACCCGCTCCTGGTTAAAACCGTGATTGTTGTTGACCACCGTTACGGTGTTGATTCCGTACCGCATGGCGGTCTCCATTTCGGCGAAATGGTAGTAGAACGCGCCGTCGCCCGTAAAGCAGACGACCGGTCGCTCAGGATTTGCGCATTTGGCGCCGAGTGAAGCGGGAAAGGACCATCCTAACGAACCCGCGCAGCGTATGAGCGACTGTCCCGGGCGATCCAGATACATGTTGCGAGCCGCCCATCCGGCCGAGTGTCCCGTGTCGACCGCCACAAGCGCTCCATCGGGAAGCAACTCAGACATCATCCGACAAAGGCGTTCGGGGCGAATAGCGGCCGCCTCGGCGGTTTCGTTTTCAACGGCAGTGGTTGCCCATTGCATGCGCAATTCCGCAATTCGCGCGAGCCAAGCCGGGTAGCCCACGGGTCCCGCCAATTCTGCGCCGAGTTGCTCCAATACGACGGCCGGATCTCCGAGCAATCCCACGTTTAATGGATAGTTTCGGCCCAATTCGCGCGGATCGATATCGATTTGCACCGCCGGCGTTCCCGGCGTGGGAACGGACCACTGCCGTGTGGTCATGCTACCCGTAGTGGAGCCGACGAACAGAATAAAATCGGCTTCCGACACGGCAATATTGGCCGTATCTCGCGAATAATCTCCGACCACACCGACGCATAGATCGTCACTTTCAGGCATGGCGGCCTTCGCATCGAGCGACGTAGCGACTGGAATCTTCGTGAGCCGCGCGAATTCCAGAAGCATCGCCTGAGCACGCGAGACGCGAATGCCGGACCCTGCCACTATGATTGGTCGCTTGGCGTTTCGTATTGCTGACGCGGCGGTTTGAATGTCCTCAACCGCGGCAGCGGGGCGAAATGAAGGACAGGATCCGTAGCGCGGTTCTGGCTTCATCACAGAGTCGAAATCTTCCATCAGTGCTGCGCCCCAGAACCCGCCTAGCTCCAAATGCGTGGGTCCCGGCGACCCGGTGGTCGCAATGCGAAGTGCCTGTTGAAGAAGGTCCGGCAGCCGTTGCGCCTTTTCAACACGCGCACTGAATTTGGTGAGGCCGGCATAGATCGATCGCAAGTCGATCTCCTGATAGAAATTTCGCTCACGTGTGTCTGCGGTTCCGCCTCCGGTAACCGCAAGGACGGCGGACTTCGCCATCAATGCGTCCAGCAAGCCAGACGCCAGGTTCGTGGCGCCTATAGCTTGCGACCCGCAAACGCCTACGCGCCCGGATTCCCGCGCATACCCGTCGGCCATGTAGGCCGCAGCTTTTTCCGAATGCGTGACAATCGATTTCACGCCGACAGCTGTCATCTCCTTGATCGCGGCAGGAATGATCATAGGAACGTTGAAAAAACAATCGACGCCATAAGTTTTCAGCATTTCCGCAAGAACGCGGTTTCCTGACTGCTTTGTCATTGCAATCTCCGTTGAAGGCGCATTGGCGTGCGGCAGTCCTCGGTGACCTCGTCGTCTTTGCGAGTACCGCGGAAGAAATTACTGCCTGGGCAATAGTTTGGTGGGGATCTATTTAGGCGGCGACGCCGCCCTCGCTTTTAAGCTTGCGAGCGTCGGTTCTCCTGGACGCTCCAAACCTTCCGCGTGGGCCGGAACGTCGTAGGCGCGCAAAGTCATTGCAACGGTAGTGAAGTAGCCAATGATTGCGATGACGTCCGTAAGCCCAATGTGCCCCAACAGATCGATGGCTCGATCATAAAGACTCTGCGGGATGATCCGCGGCTCAAGAAGCGCGCGACTGAGATCGTAGATCACTCTCTGGCGCGGGTCGTCGAAAGTCGTTGCGATGCCAGCCACCAGCGCCTCGACTGCATCCGGGGAAAGACCGCCAAATCGTTCTGCGATCCATTCATGCTCACCGGTTGCGTAGGCCGACATCCACCTCGAGGTCGTCAGGAGAACGGCGATCTCAATCTCGCCCTTGGACAAGCTGGAGCCAGAATGATAGTGCTGAGCCAGAGGAAAGATCGCCTCGACGAGCTTGCGGTTCTGAAGCAAAATTTTGTACGGCCCTGGGACCATTCCACGCCCTTCCAGGAGCAAGTCTCGGGCCGCTTTCTCGTCATTGCTCATTTCGTCGAGTGTTCGCTCGGCGTATCGGCCGAAAGTCGCGGACTTAAGTTCGACAGTGCGTTTATTAGACATCGGATTCAGAATCTTTCTGAGTTGTGTAAGGGTAAGTTAAGCGAGCGCACTGAACGCGTTAAGCCATTACGGTCCAAATCGTCATTCGGCTGACGAATTATGATCATCCAAGGTGACTTCGAAAATATCCTGTTGTTCGGCTCGCCCCCTGAACGTCGGCACGCATGTTCGCCATCGGCCGGAGAGGCGCCGTGGGATGTTTGAAGAGCTTACGCCGTGTGCCCGTTGAAGAGCTTGAGGGTTGTAGGCGCGATGCATCGGCGGAAGCGCGAGTTGCGAAAGCTGCGAGGTCGTCTTGCGAGGATGAATCGGGGCTCCCGTTGTCGATAGTTCCGGCGCGAGGATTTCCAGCAGAGCGTGGCGATCGTCGACCGCGCAGCGCTCTTGGTGGTGGAAGCCTACCGTTCGGGAAATAGCCGAGCCGCGAACCTTCGAAGCCTCGCTTCCGCCGATCGACCTCGGTCGTCGAGCAATTCCCAAGCCTTCGGAATCGTCGAATGGAACATTCGCGGGATCATCTCGGACTCTTCGTCAAGGATACGCGCCTGAGAATATACGTATCCATGATCCAGCCGTGCCGTGCGCGGGCGGCGCTCCGCACGACAACGATCGCAGGTCCTGTTTCAGCGAGATCGCCGAACATGATAATCTCATCCGGCATTCCGAGATAAGCGCCCCACCAGATCTGTAGCCCTTCGGGATCAAGCGATTGAAAGGCCGCGCCGCCATCAAGCATCACGACCACGGTATCAATGCCCGGCGGCCAGCCGCTCTCACGCAGCTTCCGCCCGGTTGTGACGACGAACGGCTCGCCGATTTCGTTCAACGGTAAGGCATGGGCCGCGCACAATGCCTGGATCGAGGTGATGCCCGGCACAACTTTCACGACGGGCGGCGGCGCAAGCCGCTCCGCGATCCTCAAACTCGAATCGAAGAGCGAGGGATCGCCCCAGACCAACAGCGCGACATGCCCCCCGCGCCGCCCGAGATGCGCCGCGATCGTCCGCGACCACGCCGTCGCCACCGCATCGTGCCAATCCCTCACGCCTTTCAGATAGTCGTCGCGCCCAGCATCGCGGATCGGCAAATCGAATTCGGCGATGCGCGTGCTCGCGTTGGTCAACACCTGCGCGCAGATCGTGCGGCGCAGATCGGCGAGATCAGACTTCGACTCTCCCTTGCGCGGAATGAGCACAAGTTCCGCGGCATTGATGGCGCGGATCGCTGCGAGCGTCAGTTGCTCGGGATCACCGCTGCCGATTCCAATCAGTGACAGTGTCAGCCCATCGGTCTCGCGCGGCATCAGACGTCGTCTCCCAACCCTCTGCCGAACAAGATCACCGCGGCCGCCGGCGCGGAGGCATCTTCGGCAAGCCGTTTCGCCAGCTGCGCGACAGTGGTGCGGACGACATTCTGATCGACATGTCCAAGCGCCTCCGCGAACACGGCGGGCGTATCCGGAGCCAACCCCTTCTCGATCAGTGTAGCGGCGAGCGCGGGAAAAGTCCGCTTGCCCATATAGACCGCCGTGGTCGATGCCGGATCGGTCAACGCGCTCCAGTTGAGATTGGCGGGTAGTTGGCCTCTGACATCCGCACCGGTCACGAACTGCACGCTACGCGCCACTTTCCGTCGCGTCAGCGGAATGCCGGCGATGGCGGCGGCAGCACTGGCCGAGGTGACGCCGGGAATGATCTCGTAGCCGATGCCGGCGTCGCAGAGCACATGGATCTCCTCCTGAAGCCGGCCGAAGATGCCGGCATCTCCGGACTTCAACCGCACCACGCGCATGCCGGTAGCGGCATAATCGACAAGCAGCCGACTGACGTGATGCTGCCGCGTCGAGGAGCGTCCCGCGCGCTTGCCAACCGCGATGAGATGCGCGCCCGCACGGGCGCGATCGAGGATCGCCCCCGAAGCCAGATCATCGAACAGCACGACATCCGCCGAGCCGAGTCGATCGACAGCCTTGAGTGTCAGAAGCTCGGGATCGCCGGGCCCCGCGGAGACAAAGGACACGAAACCGGTCATCATCGATCTTCCGCGATAAGGTGGAAGAACGTGCCGGTTGTGTTGCGACGGCACGAACCGGTCTCGGCGACGGTCGCGCCGGTCGCGTCGTGAACCGTCGCCAGCGGCATATCGGGCTGTGCGACGATCGTCGAATAGTGGAATTCATGGCCGCGCAGGCGCGCGCCGGAGTCATATCCCGGCATCGGCGCGGCGAGTTTCGCAAGCCGATAGCCGAGATGCATGCGGCGCTTGGCGAAGCTAGTTTCGAGGCCCAGCAGTCCCGCCATCTCGTGGCGGATACCGTCAGCGTCAGTCAGCCCCGCGCCCAGCACCATATAGCCGCCGCACTCGCCATGCACCGGTCGCGTCTCGGCGAATGACTGCAACGCACGACGAAACCGCGCGCAAGCCGCGAGCCTCCCCGCATGCAATTCGGGATAGCCGCCCGGCAGCCAGCAAACATCCGCATCGGCATCCGGGCCTTCGTCGGCCAGCGGCGAGAAGGTGACGATTTCCGCGCCGGCCCCGCGCCACGCCTCCAGCATATGCGGATAGACGAACGAGAACGCCGCGTCGCGCGCCAGCGCGATGCGCTGGCCTGGCGGCTTCGCGACGCCGGACGGCGTCGTCACATTCGAGGGCGCGACGATTGCCTCCGAGCGCAACACCGCATCGAGATCGACATGCTCCGCAACGAAACGCGCAGCGTCCGCGATCAAATGGTCTACCTTCGCCTGCTCCTCGGCCTGCACCAGACCGAGATGGCGTTTCGGAATCGCGATCGCTGCATTGCGCGGCAGCGCGCCGAACACCGCGATGCCGGCCTCGGCCATCGCATGGCGCACAAGCGCCTCATGCCGCGCGCTGGCGACATTGTTGAGGACGACGCCCGCAACGCGCACACCGGGGCGGAAATCGCGCATCCCCGCAGCGACCGCCGCCGCCGTCTGCGCCTGACCGGACGGATCGATCACCAGCACGACCGGCCAGCCCAACATCGCAGCGACATCGGCAGTCGCGCCGATACCGCCGATACCCGACGCAGCGACACCATCGAACAGGCCCATTGAACCTTCGGCGATGGCGACATCGGCTTCCGCCGCGCGCGCCACAAGTCCGTCAATAGCGGCGCGGCTCATCGCCCAGCTATCGAGATTGACCGACGGCAATCCCGTCGCCGCCTTGTGAAAGGCTGGGTCGATATAATCCGGCCCGCTCTTGAAACATTGCACCTTCATGCCGCGATCGCGACAGGCGCGCGCCAGTCCCAAGGTCAGCGTGGTCTTGCCCACGCCGGACGCCGGCGCGGAGATAATGAGGCTCGCCGTCATCACGACGACTCCGGAAAACGCGGCGCGATACCGACCGGTCGATAACGGCGATCGTAGTCTGCCGCGTAGAGCCGACTCTCGGAAAAGTCTTCGGCATCCAGCGTTTGTCCGACGAGGATCAGCGCCGTCCGCTCAAGCTCGCCGCTGACCGCCGCCTCTAACGTACCGAGCGTGGCGCGGATGACGCGCTGATCCGGCCAGCTCGCGCGCCATACGATCGCGGCCGGACAATCCGCTCCGTAATGCGGCGCGAGTTCGGCGATCACCTTGTCGAGCAGATGAATCGACAGATGGATCGCGAGCACCGCGCCGGTGGCGGCGAAAGCTGCGAGCGTTTCACCCTGCGGCATCGGACTCGCCCGCCCCGGCGCGCGCGTCAGCACCACGCTCTGCGCACGGCCCGGCAGCGTCAGCTCCGTGCCGAGCACGGCGGCGGCGGCGGAAAACGCCGGCACGCCGGGCGTGATCGAATATGAAATCCGCAACGCGCGCAGGCGGCGCAACTGCTCCCCCATCGCCGACCAGATCGACAGATCCCCGGAATGCAGCCGCGCGACATCCTTGCCGTCGCGATGCGCCGCGACGATCTCCGCCATGATGTCGTCAAGCGACAGCGGCGCAGTGTTGATGATGCGCGCGTCCTTCGGGCAATGCGCCAGCACGCCTTCCGGCACCAGCGAGCCGGCATAGAGGCACACCGGGCACGCCGCGATCAGGTCGCGGCCGCGCAGTGTCAGCAGATCGGCCGCGCCCGGCCCCGCGCCGATGAAATGCACCGTCATTCGCCCTCTCCTTCCGCGATCGCCGCGGTTGCCTTGCCGTCGCGCGACACCGCCCGCGTCGCGATCAAGCGCGCATTGCGGCCCGCGGCTACAAGCGCTGATGCTTCCGCGACCGATCCGGTACCGTAGCGCGCCTTGACGAACGCAGATTGTGTCAACGTCGAGACACCTGCAAGACGATCAGGCGCGACGGCCTTGATCGGCACCTTCAGTTCGCGCGCAAGCAATCCGATCGCCGTTTCTCCGGCCCTATCATCGACCGTCGCAACGGCTGCAATATCGTGATGGTCACCCGCCGCGATGAGCGCGTCGCGCAGTGAGGCCAGCGTTGCCTTGTGCCGGAATCCCAGACCCGCAACCTTCATTTCACGACGCTCCACTGCACGACCGGTCGCGCCGCATCCCATGAACGATAGCGCCCGAGCGGATTGGCCTGCGCGATCTCGATCCGCATCAGATTGCCGCCGTGCCGCTGGTGCAAATCGGAAAGTAGCGCCTCGGTTTCCAGCGTCACCGCATGAACGACGAGGCGCGTGCCCGTTAGAATGCGCGACCACACGCCGTCGAACATCGCCGCGTCAAAACCGCCGCCGATGAAAACCGCGTCGGGCGATGCAAGGCCAGACAGGATTTCCGGTGCTGCCCCTTTGACAACGCCGATCCTGTGCGACAGGCCGAACCTCTCTATGTTATCGCGGATGTTGACGACACGATCGCCGCGCGCCTCGATCGCGATCGCCGTTCCGCCGCACAGCGTCCACTCCACAGTGATGGAGCCGGAGCCCGCGCCGATATCCCACAAGCGTTCGCCCGGCCGCGGGGCCAGCGCGGACAGCGCAAGCGCGCGGATCGGCCGCTTGGTGATCTGCCCATCATGCACGAACAGATCATCGATGAGCCCGGAATTACGCGGCAAGCCGTTCGATCCATTGGCTTCGATCGCGACGGCGAAAGGTCCCTCATTCCCATCGATCGCCAAGCCGGCAGCACAGTGCCGGCTGACAGTTTCGCGCGGGCCGCCAAGCGCGCGAAGCACCCACATCGACGACGCACCAAAACCGCGCGCCGTTAGCCATCGCGCTAGATCGTCAATGGCGCTACCATCCCGCACGAGACAGATGACGCGCGCACCCTGCACGAGATGCGGCGCAAGGCGCTCGAACGGCGCGGCGTGCAGCCCGAGACAAATGACGGCTTCAAGCCGCCATCCCAGCCTTGCCGCGGCGAGCGAGAATGTCGATGGCGCCGGATACGCAATCCATTCGCCGCCTTTTAGTTGCTCCGCGAGACGCGAGCCGACGCCATGCCAGAACGGATCGCCGGACGCCAGCACCACGGTCGGCCGGTCGCGACAGGACAACACGCCCGCTGCATCGAACGGAATCGGCCACGCGCGCCCGCGTTCGCCAACATTCGCCAGCGCAAGATGCCGCGCGCCGCCGAACACCGTCTCCGCCGCCGCAAGCGCCTTTCGGCTTGCATCGGAGAGGCCGGAGAGGCCATCTTCGCCGATACCGATGATCGTCAACCAAGGGTCAGCCATGACGCGCGCCCTCATTCTGGGCGGAACGAGCGACGCAAACCTGCTCGCGGAAGCTATCGCACGTGCCGGATGCGATGCGATCTATTCCTATGGCGGCCGCACCCGCGCGCCCGCGCGCCAGCCGCTGCCAATTCGCGTCGGCGGCTTCGGCGGCGCGAGCGGACTCGCCGCTTATATTCGTCAGAAAAACATCACGCATGTCGTCGATGCGACCCATCCTTTCGCCGCCGCGATGAGCAGCAATGCCGTTGCGGCCTGCGCGACAACCGGAACTCCGCTGCTCGCGCTCGAACGCGCGCCATGGACGAAAGGGTCCGGCGACAACTGGATCGAAGTATCGGATATCAGCGCCGCCGTCGCCGCGCTTCCCGACGAACCGACGCGCGTGTTTCTCGCCATTGGCCGGCAGCACATCGCGGCCTTTGGTGCAAAGCCGCAACACGCCTATGTGCTGCGCTTCGTCGATCCACCCGATAGCGCGCCGCCGTTTCCCCAAGCCGACATCACCGTATCGCGCGGACCGTTCGTGCTCGCAGATGAATTGGAGACGATGCAGTCGCGTCATATCGGATGGATCGTTGCCCGCAACGCCGGCGGCGCGGGCGCGCGCGCCAAGATCGATGCCGCCCGCGTGCTCGGCCTGCCCATCATCATGATCGCGCGGCCGCAACTGCCCGAGCGGCCGCGAACGGAGAGCATCGCCGATGTGTTGCGCTGGCTCGGTCATCGGACCTGCCTCGGCGCATAGATCCAGCGGCCGACGCGGCGCGTCGCCGAATTGCACAGGATAACGAGCGTGCGCATGTCGGCCATGTCCGGCCGTGCTTCGCGCAGCTTGATCATTCTTATTTGCTCGTCGGGCGTGCTGACTGCGCGCGCGAAAGCCATGAGGCGATCGCCGCAGCCGGCCTCGCCCAAAAGTTCGAGCACGCGGGCGAAGCCGTCCGGCCGGTTCGCCGAGCGTGGATTATACATTGCGATCGCAAAGTCGGCTTCCGCTGCGAGCCGCAGGCGCTTCTCGATCAGCGGCCACGGCTTCAGGTTGTCGGAGAGATTTATAGCGCAGAAGTCATGACCGAGCGGCGCGCCGATGCGCGCGGCTGCCGCCAGCATCGCAGTGATACCAGGCAATACGTGAATCTCGAGTTCATGCCATTGCGGCACGGCTTCAAGTGCCTCAAACACCGCGGACGCCATCGCGAACACGCCGGGGTCGCCCGACGATATCACGACGACGCGCCGACCTTCGGACGCCAGCCATAACGCTTGGCGCGCCCGCTCAACCTCGACGCGGTTACCGGATGGATGCAGTGTGAGGCCTACGCGCGGCACCACGCGCGCGACATAAGGCGCATAGCCGACGATGTCTGTAGCGTCCGCGAATGCGGCGAAGACCTCCGGCGTCGTCATCTCCGGATCGCCCGGTCCGAGCCCCGCGATGGTAAGCGAGCCAGTCATGCGTCCGTCTCGATGCGTCGCCCACGCCCATGCACCAGCACGACCGCGAAATAAGGACATTCGTCGTCGACGTCACGTAGCCGCGCAACGCGCTGCGTGGGCATCGTGCCGCGTTCGACCAGCCAGGCGTCGTCAAGCCGGCTGGCGGCGTTGAGCGCGCGGCGCACTTTTGCAAGATTGCGGCCGGTCTTCATGATGACGAGCGCATCGGAATTGCGCATGCGCCGTTCGAGTTCGTGTTGCGGCAACGTCGCCATCAGCACCGTGGTCACATCGTCGCCGAGCGCGATCGGTTGACCGACCGCATTCCAGCATCCGACCATGCCGGGAATGCCCGCGATCACTTCGATCGCGACGCGGCCTTTCAGGCGCGCGTGCAAGTGCATGAATGAGCCGTAGAAATAAGGATCGCCCTCGCACAAAACGACGACGTTGGTTGTCTTCGCGAGTTGCGCGAGCCGCTCCGCCCACTCATCATAGAAGCTCGCGAGCAGCCCCACGTAATCCGAACTGTCGAAGGCGATTTCGGTCGTGACGGGATATTCCATCGGATATTCTCGGACATCCTCTGCGAGCATTCCATCGACAATGCGGCGCGCCTGGCCGAGTTGATCCTTCTTGCGAAAGTAAGCAACATGCGTCGCCGCACGGATCTCGCGATCAGCGCGCACGCTCATCAGACCGGGGTCGCCCGGCCCGAGGCCGCAGCAGATGATGCAGCCCATCGCTATTCGCTCCGGCTCGCCAGCGCGTTCACGGCTGCGACGGTGATCGCCGAGCCACCGAGACGTCCCTCGACGGTCAGCGCCGGCGCGGGCGGAGCGGCCATCAATGCCGCTTTCGATTCCGCCGCACCGACGAATCCAACCGGACAGCCAATAATGGCCGCCGGCCGCGGGCAGTTTTCGTCTTCCAGCATGTTGAGAAGGTGAAACATCGCGGTCGGTGCGTTGCCGATCGCGACGATCGCGCCGTCGAGATGCGGCCGCCACAATTCCAGCGCCGCCGCGGAACGCGTATTTCGCATCGACAGCGCGAGCGCGGGAACGGCGGGATCGCCCAGCATGCAGATGACGTCGTTGCGCGCGGGCAAACGCGCGCGCGTGATCCCCTCGGACACCATCCGCGCGTCGCAGAGAATCGGCGCGCCGCTGCGCAAGGCATCGTGCGCGCGTTGCGCCATGCCCGCCGTAAAGCGGACATGTGCTTCAAGTCCGACCATGCCGGCGGCATGGATCATGCGCACCACCACCGGCTCCTCGTCGGCCGAGAAACGTTGCAGATCGGCCTCGGCACGAATGGTGGCGAAGGATTGCCGATAGATCGCAGTGCCGTCGGTTTCATAGAGGTGCGGCATCAAGGTCCTTCCATCAAGACAGTCGGATTCGCGACGATCGTCGCGCCGCTCACTCCGCGCAGCGCCGGCACGTCGCGCGTCGCGCCATCGCGGACGACGTCAAATCCGTCGCGCGTCGCGACCAGCGTGATAGACGCCACGCCGGCCCGCGCGCAACCCTTGGCGCAGCCCGAAACATGCAGTTGGACATCGGTGGGCAGGCGCGGCGCAAGCGCGGCGGCGAGCGCGCGGGTATCGGCATGCGCTTCGCGACAGGCCGGAGCGCCGCTGCACGCGACGACGCGCAGGAGCGGATGGTCGGCGCGCGTGACGAGGCCGCCGCAACGCGGCAATTCGTGCGCTCCCTCGGCCAGGATCATGCGCCAGGGCGTCAGGCGCAGGCCGCTCGCGCTGCCGGCAAGCGCCACGAGGGCGGTGTGCGTCAGTTGCCCGAAGGCGACGCCGACCAGCGCGCCTTGCGGATAAAATCCGGGAGCCGGCGTCGGCATCGCCCGCACGGGTCGGGCATCGCCGCGCAGAGCGTCGGGAAGCCGCGCGCCGGCCGCGAGATGTGCGGCCATCCGCCCTCGCCCGGCGCATGCGCCTCCCGACTGGACGAACCACGCCGACAGCCCAAGTGCTGCGTTGATCGCATCCGCGTGGGTGACGACGCGGCCGCGCTCGGCTCCATCGGCGCGCAGGATCAATTGGCCGCTTTCATCCCGCTCGATGCGGATGTCGGCGGATGCATCCCCCAGTGCGCGCTGCGTTCCACAATCGATCGCGAACCCGAATTTACCCGGCAGATCGAGCGACGACGCAACAAGCGCTTGCTCAAGTTCCGCGGCAAGAGCGTTTGTTTCATCGTCCGTACGCCAGAACGGCGTCACCAGAATGTTGCGCTGCGCTTCCGATTCCGGATCGTCGTCGACCAAGTTCAATTGCGACAGTTCATACACCAGAGGCAGATAGCCATCGTCGCTCACGCCCCTGATCTGGAGATTGGCGCGGCTGGTGAGATCGATCAGACCGTTGCCGTAGCAATGCGCAAGCTCGGCGATGCGCGCGGCCTGCCCCACGTCGAGCCGTCCGCCGTGCGGGCGAATGCGCACCAAAAGCCCGTCGCCGGAGCGCATCGGCCGCAGCGCGCCGGGACACCAGCCCTTGATCGCGACCGCGCTCACGACACCGCCCGCAATGCGGCCGCGATCGAATTGCGCCGCGTATTCCACAGCGAAGCGTCGTGCAATCGCGCGAAGCAGGATTCCATCGCTGCGAGCGCCACGGGATTCTCACGCGCCATGAAGGCGCGGACGCCGTCGCTGCCGAGCGTCGCGTCGTAATAGAGATCGAACAGGCGCGGCGGCACGGCGTCCGCGAGATGTGCGACGGCCGCCATGTGTTCGAGCGTCGCAGCGATTTCGGCCGCGCCGCGAAAGCCGTGGCGCATCATGCCCGCGATCCATCGCGGATTGGCGGCGCGGGCGCGCACGACGCGCGCGATTTCTTCCGTCAGCGTCCTCGCGTGGGGTTGATCCGGCCGTGTGGCGTCGAGGTGATAGAGCACGGGCGCGGTCTTGCCCAGCCGCGCGGACGCCGCCGCGACGCCGGCCTCGTGCGCGGCGTAGTCGGCGGCGAGCAGTAGATCGGTTTCCGGCAGGTCCTGCACATGCACGAACGCATCGGCGGATTCGAGCTTTGCTTCGATGCCCTCGCGATCCGGCGCGGTCGCGCCGTCGGATGCAACGGCCCATGACGACGCCGACAGCCATGCCTCACCGGCTGCATCGCGCGCCTCGGGCGTGAAGTCGTCCTGCATCGATGCGAGGCCGACGCCGTAATGTCCGGGACGCGGGCCGAACACGCGCGCGGTGCGGTCGCGATAGGGATTGTCGTCGGTCTCCCCCTCACGCTCGGACAACGCTTCCGTGGCCGACTGGAACAACTGCGCGAGATTCGAGAACACATCGCGGAACAGTCCGGAGACGCGCAACGTCACCTCGATGCGCGGACGGCCGAGTTCGGCAGCCGCAAGAATATCGTAGCCGACGACGCGGCCCGATGCGTGGTCCCAGCACGGCGCGAGGCCGGCGAGATGCAGCGCCATCGCGAACTCCTCGCCCGCCGTACGCATGGTAGCCGAGCCCCACAGATCGACCACGATTCCCTTCGGCCAATCGCCGTGATCCTGAAGATGACGGCGCAGCAATTCCTCCGCGAGCTTGACGCCTTGCGCATGCGCCGAAGGCGTCGGCACCGCGCGCGGATCGACGGCGAACAAATTACGCCCGGTCGGCAGTACGTCGCGGCGTCCGCGATGCGGCGAGCCGGCGGGCCCCGGCACGATGCGTTTGCCGTCGAGTGCGGCAAGTACCGCATCGCGCTCGGCCTCACCGCACGCGCCGCGGCCAAACACATGCAGGCCATCGCCGAACTGGCTCTCCTTGAGATCGCAGACGAACCGGTCGATGCGCGGAATGGCTTCCGCAGGCGCGGCCGTTTCATCGAGGCCGAGATCGTCTTCCAGTCCGGCGCTGCGCGCTTCATCGCGGATCGCACCGATCAAGCGCTGACGTCGCGCGGGATCGAGACCGTCGGCGGTCGAATATTCGTCGAGCAGTCGCTCGAGCCGGTGCAAATTCTCCGGCAATGCAGATCGCGCCAGCGGCGGCGGCAGATGGCCGATGGTGACCGCACCGATGCGGCGCTTGGCCTGCGCCGCTTCGCCCGGGTCGTTGACGATGAACGGATAGATCACCGGCAGATCGCCGATCAAGGCTTGCGGCCAGCACAATGACGACAGCGCAACGGATTTTCCGGGCAGCCATTCCAGCGTGCCATGCGCGCCCATGTGAACGATGGCGTCGATGCGCCGCGTCCTCAGCCAGAGATAGAACGCGACATAGACGTGACGCGGCGTGCGTGCGAGATCGTGATAGTCGGCCTCGCGCGTGACGACATCGCCACGCTCCGGCTGAACCGCAACCACGGCATTGCCGTTTTGAATCGCGGCGAAATGGAATTCGCCATCCAAGCAACAGGGATCGTCCTCTGGCATGCCCCATGCAGCCGCGAGCTCGTCCTGCAATTGGCGCGGCAATCGCGACAGTTCGGCGCGATAGTCCGCGACGCTCCACGTCAGCTTTCGCTGCAACAGAGCGTCGCCCAGCTTGTTTGTCATCCCAACATCGAAACCGGCGGCGGCGAGATCGCCCAGCAGCACCTCGACCGACGCCAGCGCATCAAGCCCGACCGCATGCGCGATCTGATGCGGGCGGCCGGGATAGCTCGACAGCACGATCGCGAGACGTTTTTCGCGCGCGGGCGTTGCGAGCCTACGCCACGCCGCGACACGCCCGGCGGCAGCATGGATGCATTCGTCGTCGGGGCCGTGTGCCAAGCGAGAGAATTGCAGATCGGGATCGCGCGCGCTCGGCGATTTGAAACTCACGACGCCCGCGAATACGCGGCCATCGACTTCCGGCAGCACCACATGCATCGCCAAGTCACCCGGCGATAGGCCGCGCAGCGACCCGACCCATTCGTCGCGCCGGGCCGTCGAGAGCGCGACCTGAAACACCGGACAAGATGCGCTATCGAACGGCGTCGCACCGTCGTCGCCTATCGCCGAGAAGGCGGTCGCATTGACGACGACCGCCGGACGCTGTTGCGTAAAATGGTTTTTGAACCAGTCCGCAACGCCTGCCGCCTTCAACGAGGTGACGAATATGCCATAAGCGTCGAAGCCTTTGTCGCGCAAAGCGCCGATCAGCGCATCGACCGGCGCAGTGTCGGCAGCGGTGAGATACGAGCGATAGAACGTCACCAGCGCGCGCGGCTGCACATCGGCGTCAGGCAATGCCGCCATGACGCCGCGCGCGGGATCGTAAAGACCGACATCCGGAATCTCGACATCGCCCGTGATCGGCCCGGCATAGAAGCCCGACGCCAGAGCGAGCTGCGCGATCGCCGCCTGCGCCGCGATCGTTCCGCCTTTGTCGGACAGCGCTTTCAGCAAACGTAGCGTCGAGACCGGCAAGGTCGAGAGTTCATCGAGACGCGGATCGTCACGGCCATCGGCGGGAAGCACTGCCAGCGCGATGTCGCGCTCCTTCGCTAGCCGATTCAGGGCGGCAAGACCATACGGCCAGTAGGGTTCGCCGCCGATAACGCGCACCAGAATGCCGCGCGCATGCGACAGCGTGCGTTCGATATAGGTATCGACCG
>NZ_JANINM010000397.1 GCF_024509055.1 Mesorhizobium sp.
CATCCGCGTCGCCCTGGCGCATGACCAGCGCGCCGGCCGGATGCGCGGGCGCATGGAGGAAGCTCTCGCCGCCAAGTCGCTCGACGAATTCGACGTCCGCCAGCAGCCGCGACCCCGCGGCCTGGTGCGTGTTGAAATGCTCCGGCCTGATGCCCACGGTGACGTTGCCGGAGAGGACCGTCGGCTGCGCCAATTCCAATTCGACGCAACCACCTGTCGTTCCCGGGATCCGCAGCGTCAGACGCGTGCCTTCCTGCCCAGAGACCAACGCCTCGAGGAAGCTCATCTTTGGCGAGCCCATGAAGCCGGCGACAAAGCGGTTGCACGGTGCGTCGTAGATTTGGGCGGGCGTTCCGAACTGCTCGATCACTCCGTCACGCAACACGACGATCCGGTCGGCCAGTGTCATGGCTTCGGTCTGGTCGTGGGTGACATAGATCATGGTGGCGCCAAGGCTTCGATGAAGCTTGGCGAGCTCCAGCCGCATCTGGACGCGCAACTCGGCATCGAGGTTCGACAGCGGCTCGTCAAACAGGAACACTTCGGGTTCGCGCACGATGGCACGGCCTATCGCCACGCGCTGGCGTTGTCCTCCCGAAAGCTCCCTGGGATACCGGCCGAGCAATGGGCCAAGCTGAAGCGTCTCGGCGACGGCCGCGACCCTTCTGTCGCGCTCAGCCCTCGGCATGCCCTGCATCAGCAGCGAGAACGCCATGTTTTCGGCGACGGTCTTGTGCGGATAGAGCGCGTAGCTCTGAAACACCATCGCCACGCCGCGCTTTGCCGGCGGCACGCCGCGCATCAGCTTGCCGCCGATTGTCACCGTTCCGCCGCTGATGGGCTCGAGGCCGCAGATCATGCGCAGCAGCGTCGATTTCCCGCAGCCCGACGGTCCGATGAAGACCAGGAATTCACCATTCTCGATGGTCAGATCGACCCCGGGGATAACGGTCTTTTGGCCGTATTTCTTCTTGACGCCGGAGAGCTCAACCCTCGCCATATTCAGGTCCCTCCTGGCGCCAGCCGGTAGCCTCGGGCATGAGGACACTGGCGTGGATACCCGTGATGCCTTCGATATCCTGAGCGTAGTAGGCGACGAAAAGGCTGCCGTCGGCGCGCAGCGCGAGCGAGGGATAACCCAGATCCCGGTTGGGAAGGCCAGTGCGGACCGCAAGCGCGTGGGTGGGATTCCAGCTGCCTCCGCTGTCGTTGGAGACATAGAGGGCAATGCCGAAAGGTTCGCGCCGCCTGCCGGCGACGCAGGCGATGCGGCCGTCGTCAAGTTCCACCATGTCGGCTGGATAGTCGCAAATGCCTGTCGATGACGGGACACTCCATGACAGGCCGGCGTCCTCCGACGTCACGACATGCAACATGCGAGAGATGTTGTCGCGCAGCAGCATGACGATACGGCCGTTGCGCAGCAGGATGGGCGCCGGTTCCTCGAAGGCATGCCCCTCTCCCGCCGCCACAAGACACGGCTCGGACCAGCTATTGCCGCCATCGCCCGATCGCACCGTGAAAACGGCGGCATAGTTCGGCACGTCGCTAAGCGGCAGCATGATTTCGCCGTCAACCTCGATGCCGCCGCGCATGCCGTAGCCGCCGCTGAACGGCGCCGTGTCGATGCGCGTCGACGCCGTGAAGGTGGCTCCGCCGTCGACCGACCGGTGAATCCATGTCTCGCCGCCTCCGCGTGCCCAGGGGTAGCGTTCGGCAAGCGTGGCTTTCTCCGGCGTCCAATCCCGAAGCTCGGCCGCCATGGCCGCGGCGCCCGTCAGATCCTCCGGGCGCGTATAGGTGCCGGGCGCAAGATGGGCCTCGGCATGGGCGAGCGTGTGCCAGTCGAAGCGCCACTGGTTCAGAAGCACCACGCCTGACCGAAGCGGCGTGAGCCCGGCACATTCCACCCCCTGCCAGCCGAAGTCGGGGACCACGGAAGGCGCCGACCAGCTTCTCCCCTCGTCAGCCGATCGCATCATCATGTTGCAGTACAGCGGGTCCTGCGGCGGATGCAGGACCCCGGCACGGCGGCGCGACTGCGTGAAGACCAGCAGCCAGTTGTCGTTGGCCGCAACCGCGAGATGGGGATGCGCGCTGTAGGCATGCAGATCGCGATGGACCGTCCGATGGTCCATCCGAGGTATCAGGGCTGCCGCGCCGGGGTTCATCTTCGGGCTCAGATCCGGAAGCGTGTGCAGCGGACATATTGCAGCGGCTTCGGGTCATCGCTCCATTCGTGATAGGAGCAGACGATCGCGCCATCCTGCGTCTGGACGACGCTCGGGTAGCCGATGTGCTGGTAGATGCCGGGGTGGTTCCAATCGACGCCGCCGCCTTCGATCTTGCCGGAGGCTGGCGACATGCGGCTAGAACCGGGTGTCTCGGTCACCGTTCGGCCCGGCACGCCGCCTTCGCGAATGACGAACTCGTTCTTCACATCCCAGGTCACGCCGTCGTCCGAAATGATCCCACGCACGCCATAGGGCGGCCGGCGATAGCCGTAGACCATCAGATAACGGCCGTCCTGAAGCGCGATGAGCTCCGGCGGATAGCCCCAGATGTTGGTCCACTTGGGCGGCGTCCAGCTGAAACCGTCGTCCTCGGAAATGGTCATGACCATGTTCTTGGCGTCGCTGGTCGGGTTGACATGCGTGCGCATGAAACAGACCAGCCTGCCGTCCGCGAGCCTTACAAGGCCAGGCTCCTCGTAGTCGATGATGCTGGCCGGGTCGTAGCCGAGCGTCGAGAAATACTCCCAGTTGTCGCCGCCGTCGTCGGAGCGCATCAGCGCCGAGCGCGTGCTTTCCCCCTCGCCTTCTTCCTCATAGCCATGGATGCGGCCGTAGAGACCCATCAGCAGCGAACCGTTCGGCAACTCCCAGCAGCCCAGGCGGCAGCCGCCGTGCTTGAGCGGACGCACATTGACGGGAATGGGCTGCGTCCAGGTCTCGCCTCCGTCCTTGGACTTGACGACGAACGTGCCGAGCCAGGCCTGCGTCTTGTAGGCCCAGGTCCAGTCACCCCATTCCTTGGTGTTGGGGTGCGAGCTCCACGACGGCTGTTCGGGCTTTATGCCGCGCTTGAAGAAGCCGGTGATGGTCAGATTGACGATGAGCGTACCGTCCTGCATCTCGCAAATGCCGCAGTCCCAGTTGCCCTGCGTTTCGGACCACGGCAGCACGACCTTCGGCTGGCTCCAGGTCTTGCCGCCGTCCTTCGAGCGGGTCATCAGCGTCTGGCCGCTGTCGTGATGGAAGGGGAAGCGCTCTTCGTTGAACACAGCCAATATATCGCCGTTCTTCAGAAGTCGCGTTGCGATCTGGTTGACGCAATGCGCCTCATCCTTGAAGATCGTATAATGCTCAACGTCTCGTACAACAGTCATTCCCTGAATTCCTCTCTTGGGATGTCTTTGCTCTTACGGCCTACAGCCGGATTCCGATGTTCTTGATATTGAGATAGTTGCGAATGCCGGGCAGGCCGCGCTCACGGCCGACGCCGCTTTCCTTGATGCCGCCGGTCGGCGCCTGCACGCCGCCGATGAACCAGCCGTTGATCCAGACCGAGCCGGCTTCGACATCGCGGGCAAACGTCAGGGCGCGGGAAATGTCGCGGCTGTAAACGCCCGTCACGAGGCCGAAACCGAGACCGTTGGCCATCGCGAGAGCCTCGGCATCGGTGTCAAAGGAGAGTGCCACGGCGACCGGGCCGAATATCTCCTCGCGCGCCAGGGCACTGGCGGGATCGACACCTTCGAATATCGTCGGCTCGACGAAATACCCGGCCTCCAGGCCTCGCGGGCGGCCGCCGCCGAGGCGCAGCTTCGCACCCGACTTGCTGCCGGCATCGATATACGACCTTACCTTGGCGTATTGCTCGCTTGAGACCAGCGGGCCGAGATCGCAGTTGTCGAGCCCCTTGCCGACGGTGAGCTTCGCCGCGCCCTCCGCCAGCCTCGCCAGAAACTCCTCCCGGATCGATCGATGCAGGAGAAACCGCGAAGACGACGAGCAGACCTGGCCGCTATTGCCGAATGCACCGTCAAGCGCATCGAAGGCTGCCCGTTCGAGGTCGGCGTCTTCCATCACGATCATCGGGTTCTTGCCGCCGAGCTCGAGCACCACGGGCTTCAGGCCCTGTGCCGCGCCGGAATAGATCTTGCGTCCGGTCTCGACCGATCCGGTGAAGGTGATGCCGCGCACCAGCGGGTGCGACACCAGCGCGGCGCCGGCGTCTTCCCCGAAGCCTGCCACGACGTTGACGACGCCGTCGGGGAAGCCAGCCCGCTGGCAGAGTTCGGCGAAAGCCAGGGCAGTGAGCGGCGATTGCTCCGCCGGCTTGATCACAACCGTGCAGCCCGCGGCAAGCGCCGGCGCCACCGAGCGAGCGACCATGCCCAGTGGATAGTTCCAGGGCACGATATGAGCCGTCACGCCGACCGGCTCCAGCATTGTGAAGTCGACGAAGTCGCGCCCGAGCGGGATCGTCGACCCTTCCATCTTGTCGGCCGCGCCAGCATTGTAGCGCAACGTCGCGCAGACGCCCCTGACATCGCCGAGCGACTCCTTCACCGGCTTGCCGACATCGAGCGTTTCGAACAGCGCAAGCCGCTCGGCTTCCGCCTCGATCAAATCCGCGAGCTTGAAGATCAGTTGTCCGCGCTGGGCCGGACTGAAATTGCGCCAATCGCCGTGCTGCGCGCGATGGGCGGCGTTGACGGCCACATCGATCTCGCGGACGCCGCCGCGCGCAACGCTTCCCAGCACCGCCTCGGTGCTGGGATCGATGGTTTCGAATGTCCGGCCGTCGCCGGATCCGGTCCATTTGCCATCGATGAAATGCAGATCCGGCAAAGAATCGATGAGATCGGTGCGGGAATAGGTTCTCACGGTCATTGTTTCACGCTGCCTTGGGAGAGGCCCTGGATGAAGTAGCGTTGCAGGAAGCAGAACAGCAGCAGGCTGGGTACGCTGAGGATGGTCACCGCGGCCATGGCGACACTGAAGCCCTCGATCTGGGTGCGTGTCCCAACGACTGGCGTGAAGGCGGCCACGCCGACCGGAAGGGTCTTCATCGACTCATCGAAGGTGACCAGAAGCGGCCACAGGAAGTTGTTCCAGTTCAGGGTGAAGATGATGACCGAAGCCGCGATCGCCGGCGCTCGCGCCAGCGGCAGCGCTATGCGGAAGAACAGGTTGAACGGACCCGCGCCGTCCATTTTTGCCGCCTCCTCCAATTCCTTGGGAAACGACATGAAGAACTGGCGGAAGATGTAGACGCTGAAGACGTTGCCGATCGACGGCAGGATGAGCGCCTGGTAGGTGCTGGCCCAGCCCATCTTGATGAAACCAAGCAGCAGCGGGATCACCGACACTTCGGTGGGTATCATCAGCGAGGCGAGAAAGATGTAGAACAGCGCGTCCCGGCCGGGGAAGCGCATGCGCGCCAGTGCATAGCCGGCCATCGCACCGAACAGGACGCAAAGGAACGTCGATATCGTCGCCTGCACGACGCTGTTGAAGCCCCAGCGTATGACGGGATAGTCGAAGACCTTGATGTAGTTATCCAAAGTGACGCGCCGCGGGAGCCATTCGATATCCCGGGTCATCACGTCGCTTGGAAACTTGAAGGAAGTCGAGACCATCCACACGAAGGGCAGTGCCCAGAGAACGGCGACGGCCAAGCCGAGCGGCCAGATGAAGAGATCCGCCCGTTCGAGCCCCCGTCTCTCAAGCCTTTCGTCGAGCCAGGCGGTCATCACGCGCGCTCCCTCAGAAAGATGCGCTGGACCGCGGTAATCGCGAGGATCAAGGCGAACAGCATGAGGGACACCGCGGCGGCATAGCCGAAGAGGTTCCTGACGATCGCGAGATTGTAGATGTAGTGGATCGGCGAGGACGACGAACTGGCCGGCCCGCCATTGGTCATGACATAGACCTGGCTGAAGATGCGCAGGGTGGAGATGAGTTGCAGCGTCACGACCATGCTTATGACCGGCCGCAGATGCGGCAGAATCACATGCTTGAAGCGTTGCCAGCGATTGGCGCCATCCACACGCGCCGCCTCGATGATCTCACCCGGAATGTCCTGCAGCGCGGCGAGGAACAAGACGAAGGCCAGGCCGAGATCCCACCATACCGAAGCGATGCTCACGCCGATGAGCGACCATTGCGTCGAGGTGAGCCAGGGGATGTCGTGGAAGCCAAGAAAGGAAAGGTAGTAGTTGACCAGGCCGTACTGCGTGTCGAGCATCCAGACCCATACGAGCCCGATCACGGTGGCGGACACGACCGTGGGGGCGAAGAAGAGCGTGCGCGCCAGGCCCGACAGCGGATAGCGCTTGTTGACGAAGAGTGCGAACAGCAGGCCGAACCCGGTCACGCAGGGGACGATGATCAGCCCATAGAAAAGAACGTTCTTGAAGGCGACCGCGACCCATTGGTCGTTGAACGCCTTGGAGAAGTTGTCGAACCCCACCCATTTCGGCGAACCAACGATGCTCCAGCGCGTGAAGGAGACGTAGAAGCCGAACAGCACCGGCAGAATGTTGAACAGAAAGAAGGGCAGCGCGAAAAAGGCGACGAGAAGATAACCGACGCGGTCCGTTTGACGGGGTTCGGGTCCGAAGTCGCTGCTGCCCTGCAAGGTTGCTGTCGTCATGTCGATCTGTCCGCGTAGCGGCGAGGCCAAGGGGCCCGTCGCGATGATTAGCGCGACGGGCAAGGGATCGGTCGGGTTCCCTCAGGATCAGCCTTCGTCGAGATCGGCCTGCCATTGCTTCTGGATCTGCTCCATCGCGGCATCGATCGTCGTCTGCCCCGACCACACGCCTTCAAGCGTTTTGGCGAGGAAGTTGCCGCCCGAGTAGATTGTGAAGTTGGGCCCGTTCACGACCGGAATCTCGCCGACAGTTGCGATGCTCATTCCATCGACGAAAGCGCCGCGGATATCCCACGGATTGCCGGCGGACTTGTAATCCGGCCGATCGAGGATCGATTTGCGGGGCGAGGCGCCGCGGCCGACCGTCGTCCACAGGAAGCTATTGTCCGACAGCCATTTGACGGCCGCCATCGTTGCTTCGTGGCGCCCGGGATCCGCCTGTTTGTAGAACTCCAGGCCTCCCTGCTCCCGGTAAGTGACGAGCTTGGACCCGATCTTGGGAAACAGCGCCGTCTTGAACGGCAGCTTCTGCGCGACATAGCCGTTGAGCGTCCAGGGACCGGTCCAGAATATCGAGCCCTGCCCTGTGCCGAACGCCTTGTAGCGGTCGGTGACGTCGCGGGTCGAGACCTTGTGCTTGTCGAAAAGGTCGAGCACCCATTGCATCGCCGCCTTGCCGGCATCGGGATTCACGCAAGCGGTCTTCAGATCATCGCTCGCGCGCTGGAAGCCCATTTGCTCGGCGACGATGCCCCATGTGACGGTGGGCTGAACGCCGGAACCCGTCATCATGATCCCCGAGCGGGTGACCTTGTCGCCTTCGCGCTTGGTCATCGCCTTTGCCCATTCGAGAAGCGTCTCGCCGTCCGTCGGCGGTTTGCTGGCGTCCAGCCCCGCTTCCTTGACGTGATCGAGGTTGATTTCGGGCTGCAGGCTCATCAGATCCATGGGGACCATGAAGATCTTGTTGTCGTATTTCGGATAGCGCGAGGCCGCGATCGACGATGCGCTGAAGTCGGCAAGGTCGAGACCGGAACTGGCGATAAGGTCGTCAAGCGGGATGATCACCTCGTCGCGCGCAAGCTGGGCCGACTTGCCGGCGGTGCCCCAGCCGAAGTCTGGCGCCTTGCCGGTGGCCGAAGCCGCAAGAACCTTGGTGACATATTGTTCTTCCGGAATCACCTCCATGCGGATCTGGACGCCCTTGTCCTTGTGGGCATCGTTGAAGGCGCTGATCATCTTGGCCCACACCTCGCCATCCGAAGCGGCCAGCCAGCTCCAATGGACGATCTCGGTCGGATTGGCCGCGGAGGCACGGCCGGTCCAGAAATGAGGAACGGCAAGAGCCGTCCCCGCGACCGCAGCTGACTTCAGAAGCGTTCTTCGGTTCAAGGCAAAGGGCGGCTTGTTCAATGAAGTCGAAACCATGGCGATCTCCCGCGCGGCATACGCTGGGCGTCTGCCACGTTCTGTTAGAGTCAATTTTTCTATGTTCCCGCATCGAGATCGTCCCAGAACGTGCTCTCGACGTGCTGACAATGTTGGCCAATCAGCCTCTTGTGAGTTGATCGACAACGTCACATAATTGACCTGTAGCGCCGCCTAATATTTTTCTGGGACACTCACGGTGGAAGCGGATAGGAACTCTGTCATCGCAGCAGCCTCGAACCGCCGGCCGCGGTTTGGCTTCGTGCTGCAACCCGAATTTCCCATGAATGCCCTCATCCTGGCGACCGAAGCGCTGCGCATCGCGAACCAGAACAGCGGCCTGGATCTTTTCGAGTGGATAATGATCTCGGATTCCGGCGACGCGGTACGCGCAAGCAACGGCATGTGGGTTGCCGCCAACCACGATCTGGCGAACTTTCCGCGCTGTGATTTTCTGGTAGTCCTGGAAGGCAACCTGCCGACGCAGAATATATCTGCCAACGTGCGCGGAGCCCTGCGCAATGCCTATCGGCATGGATCGATGCTCATAGGCGTCGACACGGGCGCCTTCGCTGTCGCGGCAGCCGGCCTCACCGGCGACCGCGAGGCTGTGGTGCACTGGGAGGCGGTGTCATCGTATTTTGAGCATTTTCCGGCGGCCAGGACAAAGAACCAGATCTATTCCATCGACCGTCAACTTGCCTTCTGCGCGGGCGGAGTGGCAACGCTCGACATGATGCTCGATCTGATCGGAAGGCTGCACGGATCAAGCCTTGCCAAGGAAGTCGCCAATGCGCTTATTCACACGCCGCGCGAGGGCATTCATCCGCAACGAACGGACGATGATGAGGTGGGCGAGGCAAAGCCGTCCCTGTCCCACAGGATCGTGGCGTTGATGGAAAGCAATCTCGATTTCCCGCTGTCACCGAAAAGCCTTGCCCGCCACCTCGGCATTTCGGTGCGAACACTGGAGCGCTGTTGCCTGCGCCAGTTCAACCAGACGCCCAACCAACTCTACCTGCGCTCCCGCCTGCAGGCGGCGCGCAACCTGCTTTTCTACGAGGAGCGCGACATCAAGGATATCGCCTATGCCTGCGGCTTTTCATACCCCGCGGTTTTCACGCGGGCCTTCACCGCGCAGTTCGGACAATCACCTCGCGCGTTTCGCCGGGCGTTCCGTGAAACCCAGAACACGGTCAGACCAGAGATAGTCAGGATGTCCCGAAGCCGCCCGATTGACAGAGGATCGACCGCCGACGTTGAGGGCGCTTAGAAATAGAGGCGCACTCCTCGCCAACCGGGTTGAGGCCATCAGTTGCGAAACTCACCGGGGACCGCCGCTACTGGCGGGTGAATTCGCGCCTGGTTTCCTCGTCAATCTCCGGCCCGCACCGCGGTGTTCATCGGCGCCGAACCTGCCGTAGCAGCAAGGATCCGAGCGCGACGATAGGCATCCGGGATCGACAATGCCCAGACAAACAACCCAAAGGCATGACGACCGACGAACGATCTGTCGGGCGGCGTCGTCATGTAGCTGATCATCGAGAACAAGATCACGAAGAAGGCGAATGCGAGACCGCGCGCGGTGCTACGCACAGCGACATGGCCAGCACCGGGCAAAACGATCGCCAGGGCAAGGACTAAGTAAGGATTGATCGGCTTGGCCATGGCGGCACCTCAGGCGACTTCGTAAACTTGAACGGTGGGTTCGCTTGCACTCAGCGCCTGACTCAAAGCCTTGGCCTCCGAGACTGCCTTTTGGACGAGATCGACTGAAATCGTCGCGACAGCAAACCGGATCTGCCGCAGAAACAGATGTGCCGCGCGCTCGCCCTGCGCGGCCTGGCGGATCACCCGGGTGCCCCGCGGCGAAATGACGGCTTCCTTGACGGTGGGATCGGAAAAGAGGTTGCGAAACACAGCTGCGGCTCGCTCCACCTGCCCCGCGGTCGCGCGACCGTCGCCCCGCATCAACAATGAAGCGTTGGTCTCAGGCGGCGCCATCCATTCGGGCAAGTCATGGACGAGAGAATAGTATTCAGCACCTGTCGGGCGGGCGAGCACGCCAATCGCCGGCCGGCTTCGTTCGCTAACTTCGCTAAGTGTCACTCTGAGCCAGAGCTGCGGCAGACGACGCGTCACCAACGTGTCGGCAAGGAGCTCGACCCGGACCTGCCTGCCGTCGTCAAGGCGGCCGACGAGAATAGGAAAATGATCGGGGGCCAAGCTAATCCGTGCATCCGGAAAAAGCCTCGCCGCCTCGTCAAGAAGCCCCCTGCGTTTGGCGAGAATGGCGCGATGGTCGCTGATCGCACGCTTGCCCATCCATATGCAGGAGGCAGCGATGAAAGCTGAAAGAACGATTGTGGTGATCATCTGGATCGCCTTGATAAATACGTGGCGGCGCCGGAGGCACCGCCACGCCTGACTGGGTCAGTAGCCGAGCGGCTTTGGCCAGGGCATCGTGAATTGGTCGCCTCGACGCACGAACTGATAGCGCCGGAAATGGAACCAAAGCGATGCCACGATGTAGAAGCACATCATCGCGCTGAGCTGCGTACCGTAGCCGAGGAAAACGGCGAAATACGCGGCAGCGCACAGAACCAGCAGGACGATCACCGGCAGTGGGTGGAGCGGATGCACATAGCCACGCTTGATCGAGTCGAGCGGCCATTTGCGCCGGAACATGACCATGTTGAAGGTCATGAAGGTGTATCCCAGCAGGCCCGACAGGATCGAGAAGGTCACGACCTGGTCGAGCGGTGCGCCAAGCGCGAAGATGAGCGCAATGGGAACCAGGAAGACGATCGACCGGTACGGCGTGCGATAGACCGGATGGACCGCGCCGAACCAACTCGGCAGATAGCGGTCGCGCCCCATCGAGAACCAGGCACGTGAAGCGTCGTTGATGCATCCGTTCGCCGAGGCGAGTGTCGAAAACATCGTGCCGACGAACAGAAGCACCATCAGACCGGCATTTCCCGTCACGCGCGCGGCGTCGAAGAGTGGCGTTCCGGCTTGGCCGAGATACTCCCAAGGCAGGAGGCCGGAGCAGACATACCATGTCATGGTCGCTGCGATCAGCAGCGTCATGATGCCAGCCATGGTGCCGTAAGGCAGGGAGCGCGCCGGCGAGCGCACTTCCTCGGCTGCCTGGCAGGTTCCCTCGATGCCGAGATAGTACCACAAACCGAAATGCAGGGACGCTACGATGCCGATCCAGCCATAGGGCAGCGGAGCCTTGGTGATCGCCGAGAAATCGAGCGGAACGGCGGAGGCGCCGAGCTGCACCGATACGAACAGCGCAATGATGGCCAGGAAGGCGATGGCTGTAATGACCAGATTGAAGGTCAGCGTCGCCAGCACGCCGCGGAAGTTGAGCCATGCCAGGAACATGATGGCGAGGACGATGAAGGGCTGCTGGTTGAGCCCGGTATGGCCCATCATGCCCGCTACCGTGTCGAGCAGATAGCCGACGGTGATCGCATTGGCCGCCTCGAGCATGGTGTAGGCCATGACAAGGAAGAGGCCGACGTTGAAGGCCATCAATGGCCCGACGATGTGCTTTGCCTGAGCGTATTGGCCGCCGGCGGCGGCAATGGTCGACGTCACTTCGGAATCGATCATCGCCACGCAGGTGTAGAGCAGGCCGGCCACCCAACATGCGATAAGGCCGGCGATCATGCCGCCTTTGCCGACGGAGAAGTTCCAGCCCATATACTCGCCGACAAGCACGATGCCGACGCCGAGTGCCCAGATATGGGCGGGGCCGAGCACGCGCAGGAGCTGAAGCCGCTCGGTCCCGGCTCCGGTTGAAGTTACATTTGCCATCTCCGTTCCCCTCAGATCGTGTGGCGCTCGGCCGTCACCTCGATCTCGCCTTCGCGGGATGAGGTCAGCAGGTCGTTGTCGTAGGTGGTGTCGATGCGAATGAGATTGATGAGCATCAGCGCGCCGAACATGGCCGAAAGGGCCCAGGCCGCGTATTCAAGAATGTTCCAGATATCCAAGGTCGCCTCCCTAACGCCGCTTCGAGTTGAAACGTTCTTCGATCACTTCCCGGTATTCCCTGCCGGAAAGCCGCACGACCAAGACAAAATAGCCAATTACCAGCGCCACCATGATGATCAGCGGAGCCCAGCTGAAGCTGTAGTCGAAACGGGCGTTGATGATATCGTTTGCGGCGGCTGGATCGGTGATCCCGATAGCCATCCATTGCTTGGTTTCGACGGGATTCTGGCCGAGCGCTTCCCACGTCGGGTTGGCGATCGGATTAGGCGTTTTGGCGGCGCCGGCAAACCCCAGATAGAGAGGCAGATAGAGGGCGCCCACCGTCAGAACGAGCAGGGTGATGACGTCGAAGACCTGACCGGCGAGGCTTTGTTTCGGAGGTTGATATGCCATGTTCCAGCTCCTCAGCCCCGGCGCCTGCGCATCTCGTCGAGATGCTTGATGTCCAGGCCGTAGATGAAATGCTTGTCTTCGACATAGTGGCGCAGCATGGCGACGACGGCCGCCGTGTTGAAGGCCAACACCAACCCACAAGCTATCGACAAGATGATGCGCATTGCGGGGATCGAAATGTACGGCCAGACGCTGAACAGCGCGAACAGAAGTGTGCCCCACAGCACGACAATGAAGGCCAGCAGGCCTGCGCGATCGCGCGCGTGCATCTTGTCGATGCGCTGGTTGAGGCTGAGTTCGCCAGCTCGATCACTGATTGTAGCTTCCATATGTTCTCCTCCAGATGGCCATTTTCGGCTTCGTTGCGTCGTAGCGCATGGGGAAAATTAATTTCCCATCAGGAAATATCCGGCAAAGTTAATTTCCTGTCAAGTGACGCGATGCAGATAGTGGATGGCGGCGGCAGGGCAGAGATGCCCTCAGGAGACTTGAACCCGGATATGGGCTTGCCCTCGCGCGCCGTGCATTCGACACGCGTCAAACCTGAGGGAGCGCATCTTCCGATAGCGGAGTGCCGCCACCGGAAGCCTTGCCGTTCGGGTGCATCAGTAGGAATTTGAAGCCGCCACCACGACCGAAGACGGCTCTTCAAAGCAACTATGGAAATTCTTCAATTGTATGAAAATAGATAATTCGAGCAGTCTGGCGATTTTCGCCAAACCATGAGCCGGTCCAGGTCATGCCAAATCGAATCATCTCACCGAAATGCTTTTCGCAAAGCAATCCGTGAAAGGGCTTAACGACGATTCGTCCGGAATTGCTCGGGAAACAGATCCCGCACGACCAGCTCTATCCGAACTGAAATGCTCCACGCATCAGTAGATCGGGAATTGGCTGAGTAGATCGTGCACTTCCTCGCGCACGGCCGCCTCGATTGCCGCGTTGCCGGCCTCGCCATTCGCAGCCAACCCATCGATTACGCTCATCGTCAAGCGTCCGACCTGGCGGAACTCGTCCACGAGCAAGCCGCGCGTGGTGCAGGCCGGGGTACCCAGGCGGATGCCCGACGTCACCATCGGTCCCTGCGGGTCGAACGGGATGCCGTTCTTGTTGCAGGTGATATGGGCGCGGCCGAGTGCAGCCTCCACCGCCTTGCCCGTCAGGCCCTTCCGACGCAGATCGACCAGCATCAGATGCGTGTCGGTGCCGCCCGAGACGATATCGACGCCACCGTCGGACAGTGTTTCGGCCAATGCCTTGGCGTTTGATACTACATTGGCCGCATAGGCCTTGAATTCGGGCGCCAGCGCCTCCCCGAAAGCGACTGCCTTCGCGGCAATGACATGCATCAGCGGTCCACCCTGGAGGCCAGGGAACACCGCCGAGTTGATCTTCTTGCCAATCTCCTCGTCGTTGGAAAGAACCATGCCGCCGCGCGGGCCGCGCAGGGTCTTGTGCGTGGTTGTGGTCACCACATGGGCGTGTTCGAGCGGATTCGGATGGACGCCGCCAGCAACCAGGCCGGCAAAATGCGCCATGTCGACGAACAGCTTGGCGTCGACCTCGTCGGCGATCTCGCGAAAGGTCTTGAAATCGATGATGCGCGGATAGGCGGAGCCGCCGGCAAGAATCACCTTGGGCCGGTGCTTGCGCGCCAGATCGCGCACCTCATCGAGGTCGATGCGATGAGTGTCGGGGCGAACTCCGTAGGAGACGACGTTGAACCACTTGCCGGACTGGTTGACCGGCGCGCCATGGGTGAGATGGCCCCCGGCGGCGAGATTGAGACCCAGAAAGGTATCTCCTGGCTGCATCAGCGCCATGAAAACCGATTGGTTGGCCTGGCTGCCGGAGTTCGGCTGGACATTGGCGAAGGAGCAGCCAAACAACATCTTGGCGCGCTCGCGTGCCAAATCCTCGACCTCGTCCACGAACTGGCAGCCGCCATAGTACCGGCGGCCGGGATAACCTTCCGCATATTTGTTGGTCAGCACCGAACCTTGAGCCTCGAGCACCGCCTTGGAGACGATGTTTTCGGAAGCGATCAGCTCAATCTCGTCACGCTGGCGAGTGAGCTCGCGCTTCATGGCGTCATTGACGGCGTGATCGGTAACGGCCACGCCGGCGTGGAAGAAACGACCTGAAGCGTCAATGCCAGGCTTGGTCGATATGTTCATGCAGTCCTCCCTTGCAACGCGGCACTTGCGCCGAGATTGCGATCACCCGGTCCAGCCAAGACCGGTCGAAATGCAGTTGATCGAAAGCAAAAGCGCGTTGACCGCCCGCTTGGGTTTTGCGGTGGAGCCGTCCTGTGCACGGACCTCGCGCAAGAGCTGCACCTGCAATCGGTGTATGCTGTCCATCTGTGGCCTGGTGCGATCGAAGTGCTGCTTGAAGACCGGGAAGCGCTGCGAGACTTTCAGCCCGCCATTGACCTCGGCGATCATGTTTCGGGTCAGCAGATATTCGGCGGCGATCTTGCGGTAGATGCGTTCACCCACTTCGCGATCTTGCACCAGACTGGCGTAAAGCTGGCCGATTTCCATGTCGGTCTGATAAATTCCCTTGTCGACTTCATCGACGATGAGACGGAAGAAGCGCGATCGCTCGAACATCTGCCTGAGCAGTTCCAATCCGGCGTTGCCACGAACGTTGACGAAGGATTTGAGCGCGCTGCCGATGCCGTACCAATTGGTCAGCAGATGCCGGTTCTGGCTCCAGGCGAAAACCCAGGGAATGGCGCGCAGGTCGGAAATGTCACGAGCCCCGAAGCGACGCGCCGGACGCGATCCGATCTTGAGCAGCGACAGCTCCTCCACGGGGCTCGCCTGATGGAAATAGTCGATAAAGCCAGGCTCGTTAATAAGGCTCGAATAGGACGCCTGCGACATGCCGGTCAACGCCTCCAGAGCCTCATTGAACTCGGGGATATCCCTCAGCTCGGGCTCATTGGCCGACTTCACGCTGTGCGCGAAAACGCTCGCGGCGAAGATTTCAAGCTGGTAACGCCCCGTGCCACGATTGGCGAATTTCGACGACACCACCTCGCCCTGCTCAGTCACGCGCATGGCTCCGCCGACCGTGCCGGCGGGCTGGGCGGCGATCGCCCGGCCCGTCGGCGCGCCACCTCGGCTGACCGAACCGCCACGGCCATGGAAGAAGCTGATCTTGATCTTTCGCTTCTGGCCAAGGGCATGGATGCGCCTTTGCGCCTTATTCAATTCCCAGTTCGAAGCAAGGAAGCCGCCGTCCTTGTTCGAATCGGAATATCCCAGCATGATCTCCTGCCGGTTGGAGAAGTCGCTCAGCGAGCGACGCACGATCGAGACCGCCAGCAGCCGATCCAAAATATCTGCCGCGGCACGCAGGTCCGCAATCGTCTCGAAAAGTGGCACGACACGCAGTCCGATCGTGCCGCTGCCGTCGAGCGCTGTGGCCATGCCGCAGTACTGGCCGAGCAGATAGACGGCAAGCAGGTCATCGCAAGAGCGTGTCATGCTCAGGATGAAGGCGCCCACCGCGCCGCCATTCGGTCCGGACGCGGCCTCGCGAATGACGTCGAACAGGTCAAGGAGCTCGCACGCCTCCGCCGAAAGCACCGCCCGGTCGATGCTGGGTCGTTCGCCGGAGCTGAGGGCCGAACGAATACGCAGGCCCCATTGTGGTGTATCGGGCTCCGGCACCCGGTCACCATCTGTAAGCCTGAAAAGCTCGGCCAGCACTCGATTGACCACAGTCGAGTTCTGGCGAATGTCCAATGCGACCGTGCGGAAACCGAAGGTTTCGACTTGCTGGCGCAAGGGGCGCACGAAGCGCCGCGCGACGAGGTTGCCGCCCAGTTTGGCAAGCACCGTTTCGAGGTGGCGCAGGTCGGCCTTGAACAACTCCGCGCGGGCATATGGCCTGGCGCTGGCCTCGCCGATCGTGGCACGCAAGCGATCCAGCATGGCGGCCGCGAACTGCCGCAGCGGCTCGCCCGGATTGCGCACCACAATCTCCCGAGCCGCGCCGCTCCGGTGCAGAGCCTGGGCCAACGCCTTGTTGAAGTCTTCCGGGATGTCGACGACATTGGCGCTGACGCTCAGCACGGTAATCAATCGGCGAACCTGCTGGATATACCATCCGATGATCGCCTGGCGCGTTTCCTTCAGCGCATGAGCGGTAGTGCTTGCGCTCACATTCGGATTGCCGTCACGGTCCCCGCCGATCCACGATGCGTAACGCATGAAGGATGGCACCTTGAGGTCGTATTTCGGATAGTGACGGGCGAGCGCTTCCTCGACGGCATCATATATCTTCGGCGTCGCCTCGAAGATGACCTCGCGGAAAAAATGCAGACCCCAGGCAATCTCACTTTCAACCGAGGGGCGTTCAAGCCGTAATTCACCCGACATCCACAGCAACTCGATCTCGCTCTGAAGATCGTCGATCAATTGTTGATGCTCGCGCGGCGCCCAACGTTCTTGTTCGAGCTCAGTGAGCTTTCGGTAGATGCGCCGGTGGATTTCGAGAACCGTGACTCGCTTTGCCTCGGTCGGGTGAGCGGTCATGGTTGGACCGACACTCAGCGTATCGAGGGTGGTTTGGATCTCCTCGGCCGGGTAGCCTGCTGCTTTCATTTCACCGATAACATTGGCGAAGGAGCCAACCACCTCGTCCGCGCCACCCATTTGCTCAAGCTCGCGGCGTGAACGCATTGCCAGCAATTCGTTGGCGATTGCGACAAGCTGGAACCATATCCCTGTTGCCTGCAGGGCCGGAATGCGCTGGGCGTCGGCCAGGGTATCGAGGCTTGCACGTCCGGTCAGCACATCTCCCAGCCCGGGTTCCCGTTCGCTGACAACGGACGTCAGGAGCCTGAAAAGCAGGCTCCTGACGTCGTCATGACAGCTGATTGGTCTGCTGTCGTTCAAAGCGGCACCCATTCTTCCAGTGTTGTCCCGAGCTCGCCGAACGAGCGGACATGCCGGGATTCTCCATCTGGAAGCAGACAGGCTTTTCATATTCTTGAAAACGCCCGGATGGGTAGATTTGCCATTCGTTCGGGTGGGTGGGAGTACCAACCAAATGATGGTCGGCAACGCCATCTGGGACCACCGGATCACGATCTTGCCAATATTGGTCCAGCGCGTTTCGGCGCTGGACAGGATTTAACTGTTATGCAAACATGTTGCCTTATAGGAAAATGCAACGATAGGGGCCGCACTGCATAACCGCGCTGGCTCCGCGCGTCTCATGGACCTCAAGAGGGGCTTGGACATGGATATGCACAAGGTGTTTCCGGATCTCTTTGAAGGACATGCGCCGATCACTCTCCAGAATGCTTTTCATGAAGCGCTCGAGGCGCTCGAGGAATGGCGCGAGAAAGACGAAGAGCCACTCGTTCCGATCCACGGCGTTGCCATGCCGATCAGCAGCCTTTTCGTCAGAATGAGCGACTGCACCGATCTGATGCCGCTCAGAACTCAAGGTGTTCTGGAATCGATCGTCGGCAGGGACCTGGTTCGCGCTGCGGGCAGGATGCTTTACGCCGACGCGGCAAGGCTTGCGATGCCTCTCTTCGCCGCGCGGGTAAACCCCAGCGCCGCTTCCGTGACTTGCCTTCGATAGAGGACAACAGCCTCCGATCGACAAACCGGATGGCCAGCCCGGCCACGCCAGGACCCTGTTGGCGCGTTCAAGCGCGCCTTCGGTTTTTCTCGCCCGCGTAGAGCGCCACAGCCATGGCCCGGTTGCGGACGTCAAGTTTGTCGTAGAGGTTCCTGAGGTGATATTTGACTGTATTCTCGGAAATGCCGGTGCGGGTCGCGATTTGCAGATTGGTCCAGCCGTCGGCCAGCACTGAAAGCAACTCGCGTTCGCGGGTCGTCAGCCGCGACATTGGAGTGTCGTTGATTTTGGACACGTCCAGGTAGGGGACGCAAATCCGGCCATTTGCGACCGCAACCAAGGTGTCGAAGAGGATCGCCGGGTCGTCGAATTGATAGCAGAATCCCTGGACGCCAAGGCGCACACACTGCTTGAGGATGGCGATATCGTGATCGTTGGAAAAGATCACGAGGCGCGCATGCAGACCGCGCCGTTGCATCTCCGTCATGACACCACCGGCGTCCATATCCGACAATTTCCACCCGAGCACGGCGACATCAAACTGGGGAGTTGAGGCCGACACCGCCCGGAGAAAAGCTTCACCAGACTGGACGCTGTCAACGAGATCGAAGCGGTTATCTCGCGAGATCATATCCCCAAGGGCAGCGACCACGAGTGGATTGCGCTCACCGATCAGGATCCTGAATCTGCTCTTTTCGGGCATTGACTCCACCTAGTCCCGATACATTGGCGCTGATCCCAGACTCGGCGGCATTCATGCGCGTTCCCGGCCCTTGGTCCCTGCGCCCCTCTCCCTTGCAATCCTCTATGGTCGGCAGACCATTTCGCTGCCCCAACCACCTTCCGGCGTCCCGATGGACGCCCGCAATCCACCACAGTAATAATTCATAACATGAATGTATTTTTCCTTCCAGTACAATCGACCAGTTTGACGCACCTTGGATTTGGGGACTGTCGTGATAGCGGCCACGCCATCATTGGCACGGCATTGGTGACGGCTTCAGCCTTATGCAGCTTGCCACCAATCGAGAGCAGTGTCGCGCGAATCATCGCGCAAGCTGCCTTGCCGAAGGCGATAATGGCGACGCGCTCAGCCTTTTGAAGTCGATTGGAGTGCCGTTCCGGCGTTGTGACAACCGCTGGACCGGGCTGGGCCGCAGCGACGTCCGTCCGGAACAGGTCGATCGCCTCTTTTCGCAGATCCGTCAGCGCCGACGCGGGGGCCAGGCACCGCCGTCACACCACCCGATCCGGAGCGGGTTTGCCGTCGAAGAAAGCGATGAGGTTCTCCAGCGCCTTCATGCCCATCGCTTCCCGTGTTTCCGTGGTTGCGCTGCCAAGATGGGGAAGCAGGACCACGTTCTCCCTTGCAAGCAGGCCACCGGGCACTGCCGGTTCCTCGGCGTATACGTCGAGCCCAGCTCCAGCGATCGTCCCCCTGTCGAGCGCGTGGACAAGGGCGGTCTCGTCGATCACATCCCCGCGCGCGGTGTTGATGAGGAAGGCGGTCGGCTTCATGCTCGAAAGCCTTGCTTCATCAATCAGATGCTTGTTTTCGGCTCCACCCGGGCAATGCAGCGAAACGAAGTCGGACTCCGCCAGCACCGCCTCGATGGATGGAAGTTGCCGGGCGGACATCGACCGGGTCTCGTCGTCTTCGACCTTGGAACGATTGTAGAAAACGACGTCCATGCCGAAGCCGAAATGCGCCCGGCTCGCCATGGCCTTGCCGATGCGTCCCATGCCAATGATTCCGAGCTTCTTGCCCGAAACCCTGGTGCCTATGAGATGTGTTGGACACCATCCTTTCCAGGCGCCGGCGCGCAGTTGTCGTTCACCCTCGCCGACACGGCGTGCCACCAACAGGAGCAAGCTCATCGCGATGTCGGCCGTGCAATCCGTCAGTACTCCCGGTGTGTTGGTGACGGCAATGCCGCGGTCTCGGGCAGCCGCCACGTCTATATGGCTGAAACCGACACCGAAGTTGGCGAGCAACCTCGTGCGACAGTCTTCAGACGGAAACACGGAGGCTGGCAGCCGATCGCTGACGGTCGGAAGTATCGCGTCGTAGGTCCGGAACGCCGTTGCGAAATCCGCTGGCGTCAACGGCACATCATCGTCATTCAACACCGCATCGAACCGTTCCGCCAGGAGCGCCTCCACCTTGGCCGGCCAACGTCGGGTTACAATCACACGCGGCTTCATTTGCATCCCCAACCTTGCGCAGCAGGCCGTGCGAAACCGCCAGGCTGACAGCAGCGGTTTCGTGGTGTTGACGGCGATTTCGGCGAAGCAGGCCCGCGTCCCGGACTATGCCGCCTTCTTGGTCCTTGCCAGGGTGTCGGCGACGACCTCGCCGAAGGAGGCGGGGGTGGGCACGATGACGACGCCGGCGT
>NZ_JANINM010000398.1 GCF_024509055.1 Mesorhizobium sp.
CAGAATGACGAAGTTATGATGCGGCATCCGGCACAACAACTGCGGAACGCCGCACAAGCCAAAAACCTCTTCCGGCTATGTTCGCGAGAACAGGAGGCCTTCCATGAGCATCGTCGTTTTTGACCCGGACAGCACCGAGGACGTGGACTTCAAGGACCGTATGCGCCACCCGGCGGCGGCCGATCCGGCCGGCGGCATGTGGCTGTCCGATACCGAGCCGTCCTTCATCGACGCGGATGCATTGCGCAAGGGCCGGCTTGCCAAGCTGCGCGGCTGGATGTGCGAGGCGGGCTATGGCGGCGTCGTGCTGTTCGACCCTTACAACCAGCGCTACGCCACCGGCTCGCGCAACATGTTCGGCTATTTCCTGCGCAACTCGACCCGCTACTTCTTCATCCCGACAGAAGGGCCGATCGTGCTGTTCGAATATCCGCAGAGCTACCATGTCTCCATGGTGCTCGACACGATCGACGAGGCGCGGCCTTCCAAGCTGGTCTGGTCGTCGGTTTCGGGCCGCGACGACGAGACGGCCGGGCCGTTCGCCGACGAGATCGCCGAGCTCTTGAAGAAACATGGCGGCGGCTCGATGAAGCTCGGTCTCGACCGCTGCAGCCATCTGCAGGCGCTGGCGCTAGAGAAGCGCGGCTGCGAGGTCCGGGACTGCCAGGGCGAAATCCTTGCCGTGCGTGCGGTGAAGACGCCCGAGGAAGTGAAATGCCTGCTGGCCTCTATGGCCGGTGCCGAGGCGGCGGTCGCCGCCGTTCGTGAGGCCATCAAGCCCGGCGTTTCGGAAAACGAGCTGTTCGCCATCATGTATGGCGAGGTGATCCGCCAGGGCGGCGAATTCATCGAGACCCGGCTGCTCACCTCCGGACAGCGCACGAATCCCTGGTTCAACGAGGCCAGCGGCCGCAAGATCAGGCCCGGCGAACTTTTGGCGCTCGATACCGACACGATCGGCTGCTACGGCTATTATTCGGACTTCTCGCGCACTTTCCGTTGCGGCCCGGGCAAGCCGACGCCCTACCAGAAGTCGCTTTACCGCATGGCGCGTGACCAGGTGCAGCACAACATCGGCATCGTGAAGCCCGGCATGGCTTTCCGGGAAATTGCCGAGAAGGCGTGGAAGATACCGGACCGCTTCGTCGATCAGCGCTATACCTCGGTCATGCACGGCGTCGGCATGCATGGCGAGACACCGTTCATCGCGCACGCGATGGATTACGAGACCTACGGCCGTGACGGCATCATCGTGCCAGGCATGGTGGTGAGCGTGGAAAGTTATATAGGCGAGAAAGGCGGTCGCGAGGGCGTCAAGCTGGAAGACGAGATCCTGATCACCGAGACCGGCACCGAGTTGCTCTCGCGCTTCCCTTATGAGGATGATTTTTTGGAGCCGCAGGTTTGAATTCGATAACCACCGGCATCTCCGAGGTTGGCCGAAGCATTTGTGACGTCGTCATCCTAGGGCGAAGCAAGGAGCGAAGCGACGCGGCGCAGACCCTAGGATCCATGCCGTTCCGTATCGGCTACGCCACGGTGCAGAACTCTGCTAGGCGGCACTCTTCGACCAAGGTAACGGCATGGATTCCAGGGTCTTCGCGACGCCGCTTCGCCCTGGAATGACGAAGGCTAAGAATGAAAGCTCCCATCTCCATCCGGCGCGGCACGGTGGCCGCGGTATTCGTCGATCTCCAGGAGGAGCATCGCAAGGACAAGCGCTATCTGGTCGAGGGTTTCGCCGACATCCTCGCCAACGTGCAACGGCTGCAGGAGGCAGCACGGCGCAACTTCGTGCCGCTCTACCACTGGGCCTATATCGTCGACCTCGCCGAGGCGCGGCCGTTCCATCCGCTGGACGCGAGCGGCAAGTCGGCTTTCTCCGACAAGGATGACCCGCTGACTGCGATCTGCCATGAGGTGGCGCCGAAGGATGGCGAGGCGATGCTGGTCAAGCAGGAAGCCAGCGCCTTCGGCAAAAACAATTTTGCCGACAGGCTGAAGGCCGCAGGCATCGAATGGCTGGTGATTGCCGGCGTGTGGACCGAGGCCTGCATCGACGCCACAGTGAAGGACGCGGTGGCGCGCGGCTTTCGCGTTCTGCTGGTCAAGGATGCCTGCGGCAGCGCAAGCGCCGCCATGCACCAGACAGGCATCCTCAACCTCGCCAACCGTCTCTATGGCGGCGCAGTCACCAACACGCTCGACGCCTGCCGGCTGATGGCCGGCGACACGGTGAATGTCTGGCAGGTGGAAGGTTCCGTGCCGCTGCGCTTCACCTTCGAGAACGCAGCCCGGCTTTACGCCGGGCTCTGACAATGGCCAACACCGGATCCGACCCAACCGGGCGCGGCAAATATGCCGACCGGCTCGATCCGGAACTCTGGGACTATATCGACAAGGTCAACAGCTGGTACCCGCCGGAGATCGCAGCTGCCCCCATTGCGGAGCAGCGCTCGGTCTACAACCGTATGTGCGTGGCGTTTCACCAGGGCCGTCCTGACGGGGTGACCACGAGCGATGGGCTCGTCGCCACGGCCGCTCATGGCATCCCGGTGCGGCGCTACCGCGTGGCAAACGGGATCGCGGCGGCGATCGTCGTCTACTATCACGGCGGCGGCTTCGTGCTCGGCGACCTCGACAGCCACGACGACATCTGCGCCGAAATCTGTGCCGGCACAGGCCTCGAGGTGATTTCGACCGACTACAGGCTGGCGCCGGAACATCCGCATCCCGCCTCCTTCTACGATGCGCTCGCTGTATTCGAATGGGTGGCCGCGACG
This sequence comes from Mesorhizobium sp., assembly GCF_024509055.1. Classification (GTDB taxonomy): domain Bacteria; phylum Pseudomonadota; class Alphaproteobacteria; order Rhizobiales; family Rhizobiaceae; genus Mesorhizobium. The sequence goes on from NZ_JANINM010000398.1 coordinate 2,784, forward strand.
AGCGCGCTGCCGATCGTGCTCTGCGGCGAAAGCGCCGGCGGCAACCTCGCCGCCGCGGTGGCGCAGGCGAAGCGCCACCATCCGCGGCCTGCGGTCGGCCAGATGCTGATTTATCCCGGGCTTGGCGGCGACGAGGCCGGGCGATCCTATTTGGAGCACGCCGAAGCGCCGCTGCTCACACTCGCCGATATAGACTTCTACCGCCGCATTCGTTCGGCGCCGGGCCAACCACCCGAGGACCCAACTTTCTCACCGCTCAAGGACCGCGATTTCTCCGGCCTGCCTCCGACAGTGATTGTCACCGCCGAGTGCGATCCGCTGTCGTCCGATGGCGAGGCCTATCGCGACCGGATCGTTGCCGCTGGCGGGCGGGCGGCGTGGCGAGAAGAGCCGCGCCTGGTGCACAGCTTCCTGCGTGCGCGCCCGACGGTGCCGCGCGCGGCGGAGGCGTTTGAGCGGATTATCGCGGATATTGCCAGGCTGGCGCCGGCGATTGAGCGCTAATCTCCCCCCACGAGGTCCCCACGAGGGGGGAGATTGGCTGCGTCCACCTCGTGCGGAACAGTGCACAAGAACTGCGGAAAATCAAACATTTCGCTGCGGCAAGCAGACCTATCATCCCCTCGCAGGCAACGGCGCCCTGGCGGTCGCATCCGCCCCCGCACCCAGCGATCTCGGGCGCCCAACAAGAGGGAACGACGATGAAATTCATGTTGACCGACAGAAAACTGCACCCGCAAGCCAAGCCGACTGCCGACGATTTCAAGAGCGGCGCGATCAGCCGGCGTGAATATCTGGCGCTCATGGCTGGCTTCGGCGTCAGCGCCGCCGGCGCGCTTGCCTTGGGCGGGCTCGCCCCCTCACCCGCACGCGCCGAGGAACCGAAGCGCGGCGGTGTGCTGCGCGTCGCGATGAACGTCAAGGGGTTCAAGGACCCGCGCACCTTCGACGGCGTCGAGATGTCGAACGTTGCCCGTCATTGCAATGAATATCTGGTGCGCTGGAACACCGACTTCTCCTTCGAGCCGTGGCTGCTCGAAAGCTGGGAAACCAGCGACGATGCCAAGACCATCACGCTTCACGTGCGCAAGGGCATTACATGGTCGAACGGCGACGCCTTCAATGCCGACGACGTGATCCACAACCTCAACCGCTGGTGCGATGCCTCGGTCGCCGGCAATTCGGTTGCCGCGCGCATGGGCGCGCTGGTCAATGCCGACACCAAGAAGCCGGTCGACGGTGGCATCCAGAAAGTCGACGACCACACGATCAAGCTCAACCTGCCCAAGCCCGACATCTCGCTGATCGCCGGCATGGCCGACTATCCGGCGCTGATCATGCACCGCTCCTATGAGGGCGATGCCGATCCGAAGAAGGCGCTGGCAATCACCACCGGCCCCTGCGAGCTGATGAGCTGGGATGCCGAGACCGGCGCGGAGGTGAAGCGCAAGGACAAATGGTGGAAGGGCGAGTTCTATCTCGACGGCATCAAGTGGATCGACTACGGCTCCGACCCCAACGCCATGCTGTCGGCCTTCGAATCCGGCGAGATCGACACCGACCACGAGACAGCGTCGGATGCCGTTTCCCAGACCGAGAAGATGGGACTGCAGAATTCCGAGATCGCCACCGGCTCGACCATCGTCGCCCGCTTCAATGTCGGCAACGCCCCTTACGGCGACGTCAAGGTGCGCCGCGCCGCTCAGCTCGCTGTCGACAATTCGGCGGTGCTGAAGCTCGGCCTGGATGGACGTGGCAAGCCCGCCGACAACCACCATGTGGGCCCAATGCATCCTGAATTCGCCGATATCGGCCCCGCCAAGCGCGATGCCGAGCAGGCGAAGAAGCTGCTGTCCGAAGCCGGCAAGGCCGACCATGAATATGAGCTGATCTCGGTCGACGTCGAATGGCAGAAAAGCACTGCGGATGCCATCGCCGCCCAGATCCGCGAGGCCGGCCTGAAGATCAAGCGCACCGTGCTGCCGGCGGCGACCTTCTGGAACGACTGGAGCAAGTTCCCCTACTCCTGCACGGAATGGCTCGGGCGCCCGCTCGGCGTCCAGGTGTTGGCGCTCGCCTACAAATCGGGGGCGGCCTGGAACGAAAGCGCCTATTCGGACAAGGAGTTCGACGAACTTCTCGACAAGGCGCTGGCAACACCGGACGCGGCGGCGCGCAAGCCGATCATGGCCAAGATCGAGAAGAACCTGCGCGACTCGGGCATCATCATCCAGCCCTACTGGCGCTCGGTTTACCGCACCTACCGCAAGGGCGTGCATGGCTGCGTGCAACACCAGGCGCTCGAGCAGCACTTCGAGACAGTCTGGCTGGAGAGCTGATTCCTCCCGGGTGGCGACCCATGCCGGCGCGGTTCAATGGGCTGCGCCGGCAAAATTGCCGCGAATCCGGCAATGGTCCGCGTCAGTTGCTCTCGAAGGCTTGACCGCTTTCGTCCGGCGCATGGCCAACCGACATGCGCTCTATTATCGTCGTCGGCAGGACAATCCTTTCCGACGGCCGGTCGTCACCCTTCAAGCGGCGTATCAGCAACTCGGCCACCGATTTTCCCAGCGCATAGACAGGCTGGTCGATGACGGTGATCGGCGGCGTCGTCACGCCTGTCCAGTCGGCATCGTGAAACGTGATGAGCGAAATATCCCGCGGGATGTTGAGGCCGCATTGCCTGATCGCCTTGAACAGATCCAGCGCCACCACGCTGTCCGAAGCCAGGATTGCCGTCGGCCGGTCGCGGCTCTGGAGCAGCGCGTGCATTGCTGCATGGGCGCCCTCCGACCGCCCACTGCCAAAATGGATGTTGCGCTCGGGCGCTTCTATGCCGGCTTCGCGGCAAGCCGCGAGAAAGCCCAGGATACGTTCCCGTACGGTAGAGGTGTTGATGTGCGACTCGGCGCCGCGAAAATCGCCCGACAACAGCGCGGCCGTGACATAAGCGATCCTGCGATGGCCGGCTCGCGTCAGGATGCGCGTGGCGTTCAGGGCGGCATCGCGGTCATCGACGGTGACGGTATCGACATCGAGTTCCGGCAGCGCGCGATCGAGCAAGGCCAGAGGACAGGTCGAGCGCGCAATCTCCTCGAGATGCGCAATTTCCCCGGACTGGGCAGGCGTCACGATCAGCCCGTCGACCTGCTTCGCCATCAGAACGCGGATGGCGTTCTTCTCGGCTTCGACCTCTTCACCCGAATTGACCAGGATGACGTTGATGCCCGACAGGCGCGCCGCGTCGCTGATGCCACGCACCGCGAGCGCGAAGAACGGGTTCTCGATGTCGCCGACGACCACGCCGATACTGCCCGAGCGCCCTGTCGTCATGCTGCGCGCCAATTCGTTCGGCCGGTAATCGAGCGCCTTCGCCGCTTCCAGCACGGCGTCGCGGACCTCCTGGCTCACCCGGCCATAGCCGCCCAGCACGCGCGCCGCGGTAGCCTTCGAAACCTTCGCCTCCCGGGCGACGTCGCTGACGGTGATGGAAGGTGCCTTGGGCGGACGTTTCATTGTGGAAAAATCGCTCTGCAATTTCGTTGACGGATGCTCTTTCTTATGACTACAAATGTCAAGAGACCGGTCTCATCGCAATTTGAGACCGGTCTCACAAACAAAAAGAACGCTCGGAGGCGTCGCAACCGTTTCGGAAAATTGGTTCGTGTCCGCCTGCCGGCGTCAGCCACACCGCGGACCGATCTTCAGAGTGGAGAACACCATGGACATCAGAGGTCTTTTCACCGCGGGCCGTCGCCGACGCATCGGCTCAGTCTTCTTCGCAATCGCGCTTGCCGCGCTCTCCCTGCCCAAGGCATGGGCGGCGGACAATCCCTACAATCTCATCGACCCCAAGACGATCAGCGTCGGCACGATGGGCGACGCCAAGCCGTATGCTTTCACCACCGCCGACGGCAAGTTCACCGGTTTCGATCTCGAATTCTTCCTCAATGTGGTCGGCCGCATGGGCTTCAAGCCGGAACAGGTGACCTTCACCGGCCAGGAATTCTCGGCGCTGATGCCTTCGGTCGCCAATCAGCGCTTCGATGTGGCGGTCGCGGCCATCGGCACGACGGAGAAGCGCAAGCAGACGGTCGATTTCTCCGACGGCTATCTCGCCGGATATCTGTCGGTGCTGACGTCCGACCCGAAGATCACCTCGGCTGAAGGCCTCGCCGGCAAGCGGCTCGGCGTCGTCCAGGGCACGCTGCAGGAAATCTACGCGACCAAGAATTTCAAGAACACCGACCTGGTGAAATTCCCCGACAACAACTCCGCCATCGCAGCGCTCAACAACGGCACGATCGACGGTCATTTCCTCGACTATGAGGCCGCAAAACAATATGGCGAACGCTATCCGGGCCTGAAGATCGCCGTCAACATCCCGTCGTTCGACGCCCCGGCCGGCTTCGTCGTGCGCAAGGGCAATGACGCGTTCCGCGAGGCGCTCAACAAGGGCATCCACGAGGCCATGCAGGACGGCACCTGGCGCGACCTCTACCAGAAGTGGTTCCCCGGATCGCCCATGCCCGACCAATACCTCCCCAAGAAGAACTGAAACCGCGCTTGGCCGCCGGCGCGAATGCCGGCGGCCCTATTTTCAGGCATGTCATGAACGATCGCGCGAGCGGCGGTTGCGCCGCCTCGCAAGGCAGGTTGGCGGATGGACTGGCTCGCAAATCTTCAACGCAGCTTCTTTGACTGGGACGCAATGGCGTCGGTGCTGCCGTCGCTGTTGACGGTCGGCCTGAAGAACACACTCATCCTAGCCGCCGCCTCCACCGTGCTCGGCATCCTGATCGGGATGGTCCTTGCGGTGATGGGCATCTCCCGCTCGGCGTGGCTGCGGATCCCGGCACGCGTCTACACCGACATTTTTCGCGGCCTGCCCGCTATCCTCACCATCCTCTTGATCGGCCAGGGCTTTGCCCGCATCGGGCGAGAGATCTTTGGTCCCTCCCCCTACCCGCTCGGCATCCTGGCACTCAGCCTGATCGCCGGCGCCTATATCGGCGAGATCTTCCGCTCCGGCATCCAGAGCGTTGAAAGCGGCCAGATGGAAGCGTGCCGCGCACTGAGCATGAGCTACGGCCAGGGCATGCGGCTAATCGTGGTCCCGCAGGGCGTGCGCCGCGTGCTTCCCGCGCTGGTCAACCAGTTCATTGGCAACGTCAAGGATTCCAGCCTCGTCTACTTTCTCGGCCTGCTTGCTTCCGAACGTGAGATATTCCGCATCGGCCAGGACCAGGCTGTGGTCACCGGCAATCTGTCGCCGCTGCTTCTGGCGGGCGTGTTCTATCTCATCATCACCGTGCCACTGACCCATGTGGTCAACACCATCGATTACCGCCTGCGCCTCGGTAGGCAGAAGGCCGGCGGCGTGGTCAGCGGCCTCGTCGAGGTCGGCGAACTGAAGGACTCGGTCGGCAGGACGGCGACGGAACCATCCATCAAGGCCGGCAGTCTCGAGGTGCGGGACCTCGACATGGCCTATGGCGAGTTGCAGGTACTCAAGCAGATCCGGCTGAAGGTGGAACCGGGCACGGTCACCTGCATAATCGGCCCGTCCGGCTCAGGAAAGTCGACGCTGCTGCGCTGCCTCAACCGCCTTGTCGAACCGAGAGCCGGCGATGTGCTGCTCGACGGCGAAAGCATTCTTGCCATGCGGCCGGAGAAGCTGCGCAGGCGGGTCGGCATGGTTTTCCAGCACTTCAATCTGTTCCCGAACCATACCGCGATCGAGAACGTCAAGCTGGCGCTGACCAAGATCAAAGGCATGGCCGAGAGCAAGGCAAGGCGCCTGGCCGAAGCGCGCCTCACCGAAGTCGGCCTTGCCGCGCGCGCGGACTACAGGCCGAGCCGCCTTTCGGGTGGCCAGCAGCAACGCGTGGCGATCGCACGCGCGCTCGCCATGGATCCCGAAGTCATCCTGTTCGACGAGGTGACCAGCGCGCTCGATCCCGAACTCGTCAAGGGTGTTCTCAACCTGATGGCCGATCTCGGCCGGCGCGGCATGACCATGATTGTCGTCACCCACGAGATGGGCTTTGCCCGCAAGGTGGCCGACCAGGTCGCCTTCATGGACGAAGGTCGCATCGTCGAGGTCGGCTCTCCAGCCGAGGTCTTCGACAGGCCGAAGAGCCCCCGGCTCAAGCAATTCCTGGCGGAGGTGCTCTGAGCGGCCCCGCCCCATCGGCCGCGCGGGCTCAGCGCACGCGCCACAACCCAACTCCTTCTGACAATCGAAAGCTGCGTTCATGACTGATAAATCCGCACCCAAGGTCGTCGTCATCGGCGGCGGCATCTTCGGCGTCTCGACCGCCGTCCATCTTGCCCGGCTCGGCGCGAACACGACCATCGTCAATGATGGCCCGGTCGCGAACGGCGCATCGTCGCGCTCGCTCGCCTGGCTCAACTCGGCGCGAAAGCGCTCGGCGGCGTACCACGCGCTGCGCATTCAAGGCATCGAGCGCTACAAGGCATTGGCAGCGGCGCAGGATTGCGGTCGATGGCTGCGCTTCGACGGCGGTCTCACCTGGGACGCCGACGACGCCACCAACCAGATAGCGGAAATCTTCCGCCACGAGCAGTCGATCGGCTACCGGACACAGCTGCTCGGGCCCCGCGACATCGCCGCCGTCACGCCTGGCGTCGACGCGAGCGCGGTGTCTCCCCAGGGCGCGATCTTCAATGCCGGCGAAGGCTGGGTCGACCTGCCTTCGCTCATCGACCTGCTTCTGAAGGAGTTTCGAGAACGCGGCGGGCGGGTCGTGACCGACGCCGACGCCGCCGAGGTCATCCTCGCCAACGGTCGCGCCAGCGCTGTGAGGACCGCCTCCGGTCAAATCTTCGATGCCGACGCCGTGGTTGTGGCCACTGGTCCGGCGGTGCCTGGCATGGCAGCGAAGGTCGGCAAGCGCATCGGCGATGGAACGACGCGAGCGCTGCTCGTGTTCAGCAAGCCGATCCAGCACCCGCTGCGCGCCGTGCTGAACACCCCGCGTGTCGCTATCCGGCCAACACCGAACGGCGCCTTCGCGCTCGACTCCGCCTGGTCCGAGGAAGAAGTGATCGTCCACGACGACGGCAGCTACGAAGCGAAGCCGTCGACGATCAAGCGGCTGCTGCAAGAGGCCTCGAACGTGTTGGAGGCCAATCCGGCGCTCGAACTCGAAAGCCACCACATGGGGCCGAAGCCGATTCCAGCGGATGGCGAGCCGGTCGTCGGCCAATTGACCGGCATTCCCGGCTACCACGTGGTGTTCAGCCACAGCGGCGCGACGCTTGGCCTGGTGATGGGCGAATTGCTGGCGGGCGAGATCGTCAGCGGGAAGCCGAGTGCGTTGCTCGAGCCGTTTCGGCCTACCCGTTTCGATAACTGACCACCGGCTGAAAGCTGTTTGCCAAGCTAGGGCATTTCAGCACAGATTGCACCGCGCCGGCTCTTCACGCCGGTGCGGAATGCGAGAAGCAGTCAGGCATGGATCATTTCGACCTCGGCACCTACCGCCGCCCTATTTCCACATCCTCGGCCGAAACGCAGCGCTGGTTCGATATCGGACTGAACTGGTGCTACGGCTTCAATCATGAGGAAGGCATCAAATGCTTCGAGAAGGCGCTGGAGACCGACCCAGCTTGCGCCTTCGTGCATTGGGGCATCGCCTATGCGGCCGGGCCCTTCTACAACCTGACCTGGAAGGAGCACGGCAAGGACGAGGCGAACCGCGCGGCCAAACGCTGCTTCGAGCATGTGCAAATGGCGCGCGCCGGCGCGGCGACTGCAAGCACCGTCGAACGGCGGCTGATCGAGGCGCTGGCGGTCCGCTTCCAGCAGCCGCATGGAGTAAGCGCCGCAGATTTCGAAAAATGGGACGACGCCTACGCCGCGGCGATGCGGCAGGTTTATCGCGAGTTTCCCGACGACCATGACGTGATGGCGCTGGCGGTCGAGGCGCTAATGATGCGAACGGTGAGGCGCTTGTGGAACCTCAAGACCGGCGAGCCGGCGCCGAATTCGGACGTGCTGGAAGCGCTGAATATCTGCGAGCGCTCGATCCGGATCTCGGACGAAGCGGGCGAAACACCGCATCCGGCGATCCTGCATCTCCACATCCATCTGCTCGAAATGTCGACCCAGCCGGAGCGCGGCATTCGCTCGGCGGAGCGGCTCGGCACCATGTGCCCCGATGCCGGCCACATGAACCATATGCCTGGTCATATCCATGTGCTTTGCGGCGAATACGAAAAGGCCAGGATCGCCAGCGAGAAGGCGGTGCGGGCCAACGACCTCTACCTCGCCTATGCCGGCGAGCCGACCTACTACCTGCTCGGCTGCTGCCACGACCTGCATCTGATGATGTTCACTTGCATGTTCCTTGGCCAGTACCGCCCGGCGCTGTGGGCGGCCGACAAGGTGCGCAGCCTGGTGACACGCGATGTCGTAAGCATCCCCGACCGGCCGAAGCTGACGCAGACCGTCGAGGGTTATCACGCGATGCGGTCGCATGTTCAGGTGCGCTTCGGCCGCTGGCGCGAGATCGTCGACGAGCCGATCGTAGCCGAGCCGGAACTCTATGTTTTGACCACAGCCATGCAGCATTACGCCAAGGGCGTGGCGCATGCGACGCTGCTCGAATTCGCCGATGCGGAACGTCAGCGCGAGCTATTTAGCCGGCAAATCGAGGCGATTTCGCCGGAGCGTCGATTCCTCAGCAACCCGACGCGCGCGTCGCTGGCAGTCGGCGCGGCACTGCTCGACGGCGAGCTCGCCTATCACCAGGGACGGCACGACGAAGCCTACAAGTACCTGCGCCGCGCCGTCGAACTCGACGACAACCTCTCATACACCGAGCCGTGGGCGTGGATGCACCCGCCGCGCCATGCGCTGGCCGCACTGCTGCTCGACCAGGGCCATGCGACGGAAGCCGAGCAGGTCTACCGCGACGATCTGGGCTTGAGCAGCGCGGTGCAGCGTTGCGCCCAACATCCCGATAATGTCTGGGCGTTACATGGATTGGCGGAATGCCTGAAGCGGCGCGGCGAGAAAGATGAATTGCCGGGGCTGCAGGCGAAGCTTGCGATAGCGATTGCCAAGGCAGACGTGCCGATCACGTCGTCATGCCTGTGCAGGACGAGCGTGGAAGCGGGCGATTGCTGCTGTGATTGAATCGGGTAGACGCACATCGGGACATACGGCGCGTCTTAGGAGAAGATTTTCGCCAGTTCATCGACGCTGGTGCCTTCCTTGGTCCGGCGCAATTCAGCATAGCTGACCGCGTTGGCGACAGACGAGAAGACCAGGATGGCCGCCCTGACCGTCGCATCCGCCAGCAGCCCGAATGTCACGTTCAAGGGGATGGCGACGTGGTTGATTACCAGACCCGTCATTACATTCGCGGCAATGAGCATCAGCCAGAGCCCGAGCAGCGCCCAGCGACTTCCGCTGGTCAGGTCTCGACTGCGCGACATGCTGTCGAGAATCCCCCGTCTTTCCTGGATAAGGACCGGCATCGCGACCGCCCAACGAACCGTTAGGAGGATACCCGGCACGATCAGCAGAACCATACCGATTGCGATGCCAGCCGTCGCCAGCAACGAGAGGCCGAGAATCGGAAACAACAGTGCCAGTGCGAAGCCGAAGCAATCCGAGAAGTCGGGCTTTTCACCACGCAAGTCCACAATAGTGGCACGGATGAGAGACGTCTGAAGAACTACCGTGAGAACCAGATAGAGCGGCACGGCTAGGATGGACACGAGCGGATGCTGAATAACAAACGCCTGAAACGAATGCTGGCCCGCGCCGCTCTTCACATACCAAAGCCATGCCGCAAATCTCGGCAGAGCGTGGAATGCAGCCCCCAAGCCAAGACACAGCGGCAAGTTGCGCCCGATGATAGCGAAGCTTTCGTTGAATACGCGACCGATGCGAAACCGCTCACCTGTGTTTAGCGCCACAGACGCCATGATCGTGTCCCCTTTCCCGTCGTGCCATCGCTACGAGAAGATTTCCGCCAATCCCTCGACGCTGGTGCCTTCCTTGACCTGACGCAACTCGACATAGGTAACCGCGATCGCCACCGAAACCACCGTAGAAAAGATCGTCGATACCAGGCTGCTTCCAATGGCGCCGACTGCAACGCCGGTGGCGGAGATACCGCCGGTGGAGGCGACCACAAGCCCGAACAGCAGAGAGAAACCTCCCTGGATGACAACCGCTATGACGCCAATGATCAGAAACAGCCCGAAAATCGACCAGCGACTGCCCTTGGTGAGGGCTCGGCTGCGCGATATGGAGCCGAACACACCGTCCCGCTCCTGAACCACGACAGGTATCGCGACCGAGATGCTAAGCACCCAGATAGCTGCGGCGATCAGTATCGCAAGTCCGATGAGCCATCCGATGAATGGTATGAGCGACGCGATCATAACCATGACGAAGCCGGCCAATACCATGGCGAGAAAGACCACGACGCCTATACCAAGCGCGGGCAAGAAACTGCGCAGTGCTACCTGTACGCAGTCGCCGACCGCCGGGCGCTTGCCGTTCAAATCCTCGACCGTCGCACGCACCAGCGCCGCTTGGGCGAGAAAGGCCAGCATGAAAATCACCAGCGCGGCAATCAGCGAGATAATCCCGTAGCTGGCCATGGCCGAACGTTCCATTGCGGCAACGCCCCCCGCCGGCAGGCCGGCGAGCCGGCTGAAATTCCAATAGTTGTAGACCAATGCGGGCAGCGTCGAAAAAAGCCCTACGATGCCGGCGAGCGGGCCGAAGCTGCGGCCGATAACCGAAAATGTATTGCCGAATACACGGCCGATGCGGAATCTTTCCCGGCGGTCGCTCGCGATCGCTGCCATACTACATCTCCCCCTGCTTATTGATATATGAAGTCAAAAAGTAGAATTCCCCCGATATTGATACTTGGCGCCGGGCAAGCTTGCAATTGCCTTGCCGTGCCGAGCCGGAAGAGCAAAAAGTCAGATCCAGCTGCTCTCAGTCATGGGCGCCATAGCTCTCTATAAGCGGCTCAAGGAGTGCGAAGATTACTCTCGGCAGGCCAAAGAGGATGACGCCTAGCCAGAAGCAAGAACCCGCGTTGCGGCCGATGAGTGCAAAGCTTTCGCTCAGAACCCTCGCAATCCGGAACTTCTCCGGATTCGACGCTGCGACCCATGACGAAGCCGCCGTCTCCGATTCAGCAATTTCACGCAGACTTAGCGGCACGCGAAAGCACCCCCGCGGAAAATCGACCTGACGTCTACGAGAATATCCGCGCCAGTTCGTCGATGCTGGCGCCTTCCTTGGCCTGGCGCAGTTCTACATAGCTGACCGCAGTGGCAATCGACAGCACCATCGACACCACCGTCTGCACCAGCGCGGCTCCGGCCACGGCGACTATGCCGCCGAAAAACACGAGCAGCAGCAACATGCCCCACTGAATGACCCACGCGACAATCAGCAGGATGAGGAACAGGCCGAACAAGGACCAGCGGCTGCCCTTCGTCAGGGCCCGGCTGCGCGACATCGAACCGAACACGCCCTGGCGCTCCTGGATCAGGACCGGTACCGACATCGACCAGCCCAGCCAAAGGATGATGCCCGGCACAAACAGGGCAATCGCGGCAAGGCCGGCGCCAAGCGCGACAAGCAGGCCGATCGCAAGCGTCGGCAATATGAACCGGACCGCGATCTGTATGCAGTCCCCGAAGGAAGGCTGCTTGCCATTGAGATCCTCGATGGTTGCCCGCACCAGCGCCGACTGCAGCAACAGCGCGCAGATGAATGAGAGCAAGCTGGCGACGATTGTGACATAGGAATTGCGAAGCGCGGCACTTGGGTCGACCATCGTGCCCGGATCGTGGTGGAGCATCGCATCGATCTGCGGCTGGGTCCAAAGCCTGATGATCAGTGCAGGCAAGCCTGAAAACAACAGTGCGAGGCCGACGCAAAGTCCGATGTTGCGTCCAATCACGCCGAAAGTGCTGTTGAACACCCTGCCGATCTCGAACCGGCCGGGTCGTCCCAGTGTCGCAGTGGTCATGATGTTTTTCCCCGAGTCACAGCTGCTTCCCATTGCTGGACTTCAAAGTAAATTTGCCAAGATTGCAGCGCCGCGTCCAGTGCACTTGCAATTGTCATGGCGTATTGCCAGTGTCGACATCGAACCGCAGGTTGCAGGGGGAGCGAGCGGGTGACAGTCGCACAGCCGGGCACATCCGACGCCGAATGGCTGGCGAAGATGCACAAGCAGCTTGTGGCGGACGATTCGATCCAGTTCGACCTGCCCAGCATCGTGCGGCCGGAGCCGCCGGAATGGCTCAAGCCGCTGCTGGAGGCCCTGGCGAAGATCGGCCCCTACATGATCTACCTGTTCTGGGGCGCGGTGATCGTCGGCGTCGCCATCATCGCGCTTCTGCTCGTCCTCGAAGCGAAGGGCGTGGCCTGGCGCCTGCCATGGCGGCGTATGCGCAAGGAAGCCGAGGAGAAGGAAGAATGGCGTCCGGACGCAGGCGCGGCGCAGATCCTGCTTTCCGAGGCCGACGCGCTCGCCGCGCGCGGCGAATATGACGAGGCGGTGCATCTGCTGCTTCGCCGCAGCGTGGCCGACATCGCCACCCGCCTGCCCGATTTCCTGCGCCCGTCGCTGACCGCGCGCGACATCGCCGCCGCCGGTTCGATCCCGACCCGACCGCGCACTGCTTTCAGCGAGATCGCGCGCATCGTCGAGGCCGCTCTGTTTGCGCGCCGTCCGGTCGGAGCCGAGGGCTGGCAACAAGCGCGCGGCGCCTATGAGCGCTTTGCCTTCCGGGATGCCTGGGCATGAGCGCGGGGGCCGCCGATGCGACGCAGGAACCGTTCAGCCGCAGGACACTGTTCTGGGGCATCTTCGCCAGCCTGCTCGCCGCGGCTGGGTTCTTTCTGCTGTCGACCTATGCGCCCGATTTCCGCCAGCCGACGGGCGCAACGCCACTTTCCAAGGGCGGCACCGGCTATGCCGGGCTGGTCGAATGGCTGAAGATCACCAATGAACAGGCGCCGCCCATGGTGCGCAGCGAGAAGGCCTTGGTGTCCGGCCCGGCATCCTCCTTCCTGCTGATCGTCACCATCGCGCCGGATAGCGACCCGGCGGCGCTCGAGCGCATCGTCAAGCTCCGCTCAGGCAAGGACACGCTGTTCGTGCTGCCCAAATGGGTCACGTTCCCGCAGCCGGATCATGAAGGCTGGGAGATGAAGCTCGAGCGGCTGCCGAATACGGTGGTCAATGACTGGCTCGGCCGTCTCGCCAAGGCGAAGCTCGGCGAAGGCAAGCCGACGGTCGATCAGATCGAGGTGGGAGGCCGCAAGATCGCCGTCCCCGACGAGTTGCAATGGGTAGCCGACGAACATCCGCTGATCGCGGCCGGCGACGGCAAAGCCGTTCTCACGGAACTCGACGACGAGCCTTTCTATATCCTCACCGACCCCGATCTCATCAACAACGCGGCGTTGAGGGATCCGCAAAAGGCGGCCGCCGCGCTCGACTTGATCGCCATGCTCGAACCCGCCAAGGGCGCGGTGATGTTCGACCTGACCGTGGACGGCATCGGCCGGAACTACGATCTCGCCAAGCTTCTGGTCGAGCCGCCGTTCCTGGCGTTGACGCTGTCGGTCCTGGCGGCGGCGGCCCTCGCCTTCCTGCACGGGCTCGGCCGGTTCGGCCCGCCACGCGCGGAAGGCCGCGCCATCGCCTTCGGCAAGCGGGCGCTGGTCGACACCACCGCCATGCTGCTCAAGCGCGCGGGACGACTGCAAGGGCTCGGCGACCGCTACGCGGCGCTGATGCGACAACGCGCCGGCGCGCTGCTCGGCGCGCCGCAGGGACTGCAAGGCGAGCCGCTCGACCGCTGGCTCGATTCACGCGACAAGGGTGAAGCGCACAGCTTTACCGCCCGGTTCAAGGCAGTGAACGATTCCAACAATTTGGCCGCAATGCATCAAGCAGCGCAAGAGCTGCATGACTGGACGGCAAGGAGGCTTGGTGAACGTCGATGAAGTAAAATCCCTGGCGAGCGCGATCAGGCTGGAGGTGGCGAAAGCGATCACCGGGCAGCGCGACACGGTCGACCTGATGCTGACGGCGCTGTTCGCCGGCGGGCATATCCTGCTGGAGGGCCCGCCCGGCACCGCCAAGACCATGACCGCGCGCTGCTTCGCCCAGGCGCTGGGCGTCGCCTATGGGCGCATCCAGTTCACGCCCGACCTGATGCCGGGGGATATCGTCGGCTCAAACATCTACAACTTCCAGACCGGGAAGTTCACGCTGACGCGCGGCCCGATCTTCTGCGACCTGCTGCTTGCCGATGAGATCAACCGCACGCCGCCGAAGACGCAGGCCGCGCTTCTGGAAGCCATGCAGGAACATGCCGTCACCTTCGACGGCACCACGCATCCGCTCGGCAACAATTTCATGGTGGTGGCGACGCAGAACCCGATCGAGCACCAGGGTGTCTATCCCCTGCCCGAGGCGCAGCTCGACCGCTTCCTGTTCAAGCACCGGGTGAGCTATCCCGACCTCAAGGAAGAACGCGCCATCATCGTCCATCACGGCGGCGGCTCGGCCTCGCACGACATCGAGCAGTATGGCATCGAGGCGCAGACCGACCGCGCCACGCTCGAAGCGGCGCTGGCCACGGTGGGCGACGTGACGCTGGTCGACGACGTCGTCGGCTATATCGCCGCGCTTGTGCGCGGCACGCGTGAAAGCCCGGACCTCGAGGTCGGCGCCAGCCCGCGCGCGGGCGCGATGCTGGCAAGGGCCGCGCGGGCAAGGGCAGCGCTCGACGGCCGCAATTACGTGATCCCGGACGACGTCAAGGCGTTGGCCGTGCCGGCCCTGCGCCACCGCGTCATCCTCTCGCCGGCGGCGCAGATCGACGGGCGTCTGGTGGAGCAGATCGTCTCAGACCTCGTCGACCAGACGGAAGCGCCGCGTTGATCTATCCGAGCGGCAGAGCAGTGTGGGCAGCGGCTGCGGGGGCGATCCCTGCCTTCCTGATCGCGCTCGCGCTGCCGCATGTCTGGTATCTCGGCCTGCTGTGGATCTGCGTTCTGCTCGCCTTCCTGGCGGTCGATGCTGCCGCGGGACGCGGGCGCGCCTCGCTCAGCGCTACGCTGAGCGCGCCGCCGCAGGTCGGCGTCGGCGGGCGATTCACGCTCCACGTCGCGGCCAGCCTCGGCGCGCGGCCGCGACGGTTGCAGGCGCGCGTCGGCCATGACCAGAGATTGGCGCCGGTCAACGGCACGGGCGGGGCACTGGGCGGGAACGGCACGCTCGACCTCGAATTCGACGCGATCCGGCGCGGCATCGCCGGTTTCGACCGGCTGTGGCTGCGCTGGCAGGGACCGTTCGGACTGGTCTGGAACCAGGTGGTGCTGCCGATGGACCGCAAGGTGGCGGTGCTGCCCGACGTCAGCAGCGCGCGCGACGAGGCGATCACGCTTCTGCAACGCTCCGCCCTTGCCGACGGCCATGCGCAACGGCGCGCCGGCCAGGGCCGCGAATTCGAGGCGCTGAAGGATTACCAGCCGGGCATGGGCCGGCGCATGATCGACTGGAAACGCAGCGCCCGCCACGGCAAGCTCTTGGCGCGCGAATTCCGCATTGAGGAAAACAACAACATCGTCTTGGCCATCGACAGTGGACGGCTCATGTGCGAGCCGGTCGACGGTGTGCCGAAGGTCGACCGCGCCGTGACGGCGGCACTCCTGTCAGCCTTCATCGCGTTGAAGGGCGGCGACCTCGTCAGCCTGTTCTCCTTCGACGCCAGGCCACGGGTCTCCAGCGGCGCGGTGCGCGGCTCGCCAAGCTTCACCATGCTGCAGAAGCGCGCGGCCGAGATCGACTATTCCACCGAGGAGACGAATTTCACCCTGGCGCTGACGACGCTTGCGGCCAGGCTCGACCGACGCTCGCTGGTCATCGTCTTCACCGATTTCGTCGATCCGATCAGCGCCGAGCTGATGCTGCGCACCGTCGGCCGGCTGACCGAGCGGCATCTGGTGCTGTTCATGCTGATGAAGGATGTCGAGCTTGAGACGCTGGCCGACATGGCGCCCGCCGCGCCCGAGGATGTCGCCCGCTCGGTGACCGCCGGCGACCTGCTCAGGCAGCGGCAAGTGGTGATCGGCCGTCTACGACTGCTCGGTGCGCATGTCATCGAGGCCGACCATCAGCGGCTCGGCCCGGCGCTGGTCGAGCGCTATATCCAGCTCAAGGAGGAGAACCTCTTATGACGCTGTCCGCCGGTGCCGATGCCGTCCGCCAGTCGCTGGCAAGCTTCCGCCAGGAGCGCGAGGGGGACTGGAAGGCGTTCGAGGCGCTGCTCGCCCGCGTCGAGAAGCGGGCGCCGCGCGCGCTGTCGGAAGACGAGTTGCTGTCTCTTCCACTCCTCTACCGCTCGGCGCTGTCCTCGCTTTCGGTGGCGCGCGCCACCTCGCTCGACAGCGCGCTGATCGCCTATCTCGAAGCGCTCTGCCTGCGCGGCTATTTCTACCTCTACGGCGCGCGAAGATCCTTGCGGACACGCATCGGCGACTTCTTCCTGCGCGACTGGCCAGCGGCGATCCGCGATTTGTGGCGTGAGGTATGGGTGTCGGTCTTGCTCACGGTGGTCGGCGCCATCGCCGGCTACTGGCTGGTCGCCTCCGACAAGCGCTGGTACGACGCCATCATCGCGCCGAGCCTCGCCGGCGGGCGCAATCCGGATTCCTCGGCGGAAATGCTGCGCAGCGTGCTCTATGGCGGCGGCGACCATTTCCTCTCGGGCTTCGCCGCCTATCTGTTCACCCACAACACGCAGGTGGCGATCCTGGCCTTCGCGCTGGGCTTCGCCTTCGCGGTGCCGAGCGTGCTGCTCATCCTGATGAATGGCTGCATGCTGGGCGCGATATTCCAGATCTACGCCGCCAAGGGACTGGGCTTCGAACTCGGCGGCTGGCTGTCGATCCACGGCACGACGGAGTTGTTTGCCATCGCGATCGCGGCCGCCGCCGGCATGCGCATCGGCACCAGCATCGCCTTTCCCGGCGAACTGACGCGCATGGCCGCCGCGGCAAAGGCAGGACGAACGGCGGCGACCGCCATGGTCGGCGTCGCGGTGATGCTCTTGTTCGCCGGCCTGCTCGAAGGCATCGGCCGCCAGACCATAACCAGCGACCTCGTCCGCTATTCGGTCGGCGGCGGCATGCTGGCGTTCTGGATCTGCTATTTCTACCTGTTCCGGATGGTGCGGCATGGCAACGGCTAGAAACCCCGCCGCGCTCATCCGTCCGCTCGTCACGCCCGAGGGCGTGGACCTGCGCGTGAAACTGGCGGATGCCGGGACGCGCGCTTCAGGGTTCCTGCTCGACGTGGTGATCATCGTCGTCGCGGCGATCGTGATCAGCCTCGTCGCGATCTTCGGCCTGGGCGGGCTTGGTGTGAAGGACGCCGAGCCGCTGTTCATCGTCTGGATCATCTTCATCTTCCTGCTGCGCAACGTCTACTTCATCGCCTTCGAGGCAGGACGCCGCGCCGCGACGCCGGGTAAGCGGATGGTCGGGGTGCGCGTTGCATCACGCAGCGGCGCCGGCCTCACCATCGACCAGGTCATCGCGCGCAACCTGATGCGCG